>JAHCIE010000004.1 GCA_026129385.1 Anaerolineae bacterium | reverse complement strand
CGGCCCGGGGCTGCTGCGCTAGGAGGCACGGCGAACGCGGTGTCCGTGGGATTGGCCGCATCGGAAGGCGCTCCGGACGAGGTCTGCGTCAGGTATTCGCTGACCTGACGCCTTTAGGACGAGCGGTCTTGTGAGGGCTGCCCGTCTTATCGAATCGAAGGAGACGATCAATGATCGACCCACAAGCCAAACCGGCAGCCTACATCAAACTCCTGGCGATGGTGGCCCTGCTCGGTCTGATCAGCGCCCTGGTCACCTTCGCCTTCATGGCCCTCGTCGGTGTGGGCGCGGGCGCGATCTGGGAACAAGCCGCACAGGCGCTGGGTATGGATACGCGCCTGTTCACCGTCCTGGTCTGCACCCTCGGCGGCCTGGCGGTCGGGCTGCTGGTCAAGCTCTTTGGCGACCACAACGCCATCTTCGCTGAATTGATGCAGGAATTCGGCAAGACCGGCCGCTTCGACTATCGCCATGCGCCGGGGATCGTCCTAACGGCGTTCGTCTCGCTCATCACCGGCGGCAGCCTCGGCCCCGAAGCGCCGCTGGCCGACGCCTGCGGCGGCATCGGCACGCTGATGGCCGACAAGCTCAAGTTCGACGAGCAGCACACGCGCTCGCTGGGCTACTCCGGCGTGAGCGGCATGCTCGCCTCGTTCATCACCGAGCCGGTCGGTGGAGCGCTCCTGGGCCTCGAATCGGCGCAGGGCGGAACCGGCGGCAAGCAGACCTATTTCTGGATACTGTTCCCCAGCCTCCTGGCCTCGGCCGTGGCGACCGTGACGTTCGTCATGCTCAGCGGGCAGTTCTTCGCGACGTTGTACCAATTCCCGGACTACTCCCCCCGGCTGAGGGACCTGTTTTACGCCGCGCCGCTGGGCTTAGTCGGCGCCGTGGTGGGCCTGCTGTTCATGCTGGGGCTGCAACGTCTGCGCCAGCTGCTCCAGCCTATGAGAGCGCACGTGGTGCTGCGCGGGCTGCTGGGCGGCCTGGCTATGGGGATCATTGGCGCGCTGCTGCCGTTGACGCTATTCTCGGGCGAAGAGCAAACCCTCGATCTGATCAACCATGCGGCGGAGATCGGCGTCCTGATGCTCATCGTCTTGGCGCTGGTCAAGCTGTTCGTCACCGCCCTGCTGCTGACGACGGGCTGGAAAGGCGGCTACATCTTCCCCATCATGTTCGCCAGCGCCGCCCTGGGCCTGGCCATGAATCTGCTGTTCCCCGGCGTTCCGGTGGCGGTCGCGGTCGCGGCGACGATGGGCGGCGCGCTGGTGGCGGCTTTGAGAGCGCCGCTGTTTGCGGTGCTGTTCCCCTTGGTCCTGGTGCAAAAGGAAACCGCGGCCGTGATTGCCGTCGCCGTGGTCGTTGGCACGCTGCTGACCGCGTTGCTGGCGCTGCGCGCCGCTCGTCGCGCCGCGGCCCAGGTGCCGCCCGGTGCCGAGGCAGCGTAACTCCTGAGTTCTGAGGGGTCATATGCGAAGCCGCGCGATGAGAAGACTCACAGCCCGCAACACCAGGGATCGGCTGGAGGTGAGCTTCTGGTTCGCTCCCAGCATCATGGGTCTAGGGGCAGTTCTGCTCGCGTGGGTGGTCTATTGGCTAGATCAGCAGATCCCCAACAGTGCCCTCGCTAGTAGCCGTTTCGTCTTGTCTGGAACCTCGGATGCATTGCGCAGCGCCCTGCTGAACATAGCCGGCACCGTCCTGGCTACCGCCGGGGTAGTCTTCACGCTGCTCACCTTGCCACTTTCGACTGTGGTGGCCCAGTACGGCTCGCGCTTGCTGCGTGTCTTCCTGGGTGATCGCACCACCCAGTTTGTTCTGGGCATGTTCGTGGCGACATTCGTGTACTGCATCGCTGGCGCCTTTTCCATTCCCCCAATCGGCGTAGAACGTGAAGGGCCTCAGCTGACTGCCACGGTTGGCGTATACCTGATGCTGGCTACCTTTGCCACCCTCATCGTGCTAGTCCAGCATATCAGCATCATGCTGCAAGCCCCCAACATCGCCGCCGCGGCGGGCGCGGAGCTACTGGAAGTGGTCAACACCGAGATCCCGCCTGAGATCATCATTGATAGCGACAGTACGGTGACGATGATCAGTCAAACCACCACGGACGCCGCGCCTTCCTTCGTGACCACGGAGACCCATCCGGTTCAGGTGACGACCGCCGGTTACATCCAATACTTCGATCCGGAGATCATGCTCACCCTGGCTCGGGAAGCGGATCTGGTCATCCGCCTGCTGCACAGGCCGGGGCACTTTGTTTGGCCCGGCTCGGTAGCCGCCCTAGTGTGGCCCATCACCCACGTCGACGAGCGACTCGACAGGCAAATTCGCCGCGCCTTCCAGATTGGGAACGTGCGCACCCCCAGCCAGGATATCGAATACGCCGTCAACCAACTCACTGAGATGGCCGTGCGCGCCATGTCACCAGCCATAAACGACCCGTTCACAGCCATGACGTGCCTGGATCACATGGGTGAAGGCTTGGCGGAGTTCATCCGGCGAGGTGAGAAAGGGTCCCATTACTACGACCGGGATGGCAAGCTGCGCCTGATTCTAGAACCGGTTACCTTCGAGACGCTGCTCAGCGCCGCCTTCGATATGCTCCGCCACGCCAGTTGCGACAATGCCAGTGTCCTACTGCACATGCTGGACGTGATCGATGTGATCGGTCAGGAGGCGAAAGCACCTGAGGCGCGCCAGCAGCTGCTACGGCACGTCAGCCTGATCCTGGCAGAAAGCCAGGCGGGCGAATTGATCGAGCAGGACCGGCACACCATCGCGCTCCGTGGCCAGGACATACAGGCGAAGCTAACCGGCGCGGTGTGAGCCCTGGATCGTCCTGGTCCATCCATCAATAGCAGAAACGGCGATAGAGGAACACCATGCAGCAATCACCCCCACCCCCCACAGGCCTTTCGAGGTTCATCCCCGGTCTCGCCCTCATAAGAGGATTCAGTTCCGCGCTGCTCCGCACTGAAGTCGTCGTGGCAGTCACAGTGTTCGCGGTGCTCGTGCCATCGGCGATGGCCTACGGCGATCTGGCCGGCGTTACCCCGGTCGCAGGTCTTTATGTCGCCCTCGGCGCCATGGTGCTGTACGCGCTCTTTGGCACCGGCAAGCAAGTTATCACGGGACCCGAGGCGACGGCCGCAATCATGACCGCCTCCCTCGTTGGACCGCTGGCAGGCAATGATGTGGCGCGCTATGCTGCGCTCGCCGCCATGACCGCAATCCTCGTCGGCGTCCTGGCGCTGCTCGCTCGCGTCGCGCGGCTCGGCTTCATCACCGACTTCCTGTCCAAGCCAATCCTCGTCGGTTACATCGCTGGCACGGCGCTCATCGTGATCGGCAGCCAACTAGGCAAGATGTTTGGCATCAAGCTCGAGAGCGACCAGTTCTTCCAGCAAATCCTGGAGCTCATCAGCCGCCTCGACGAAGCGCACCTGCTCACCGTCGCCATTGGTATCGTCAGCATGGCGGCGCTGTTCATTATGCGCCGCATGAGGCGCGCCTTGCCCGGTCCCCTCATCGTCGTGGCGCTCGGCATCGTTGCCTCTGTCGCCCTCGATCTCCAGGCAAAAGGCGTTGCGGTCGTCGGCCCAGTGCCGGCCGGACTCCCTCACCTGGCGATTCCCGCGGTCACGATTCAGGACATCTTCGCCCTGCTGCCCGGCGCGCTGGCTCTCACAATCCTGATCTATGCCGATGAGATTCTGACCGCGCGTGCCTTCGCAGCGAAACATGGCGACAAGGTCGACGCCAACCAAGAGTTCATCGCTATTGGCATGGCCAACATCGCTGCCGGCCTCCTGACTGGCTTCCCGGCGGCGACGAGCGCGTCGCGCACGACCGTCAACGATCAGATGGGCGGCAAATCGCAGTGGGTTGGCCTCATCGCCGCAGCGCTCACCATCGTCTTCCTGCTCTTCCTCACACCGTTGCTTGAACCCCTACCCACCGTTGTGCTAGGCGCCGTCATTATCGTGGCTTGTATTGGGTTGCTCGACGTGGCCGCGTTCCGCTTCTTGCGGCAGGTGCGTCGCGCCGAGTTCTGGCTGGCGGTGGTGACATTGTTCGGTGTGCTCACCGTCGGGATTTTGCAGGGCATTCTCGTGGCGGTGATGCTGTCCCTCGTCAATGTCATCTATCACATCTCGCGCCCGCACGATGCGTTGCTGGACGACGTTGACGAGAGGGGCGGCACAGTCTATCGCAGCGTCGAGGATAGTGAGACGGCGCTGACCGAACCAGGCTTGATCGTCTATCGTTTCGATGCGCCCCTCGTCTTTGCAAATGCGGGATTCTTTAGCGAGCGTTTAGACGAGCTGGTAAGCAACGCCGGGGAGGGCTTGAAGTGTGTCGTTCTCGACGCGCAGCCCATCAGCGACTTTGACTCGACCGCAGCAGAGGCGCTGGAGACCCTGGATGCCGACCTGGAGCGCATCGGCGTCGAGCTATGGATTGCACGCGCGAATGAGCCGCTGCGCCATTTGTTGCACGTGACAGGGCTGACGAAACGGCTCGGCCAGGACAACCTCTATCCATCGGTGCGCGCGGCTGTCGTAGCTTATCACACGCGATTTGGCGCGACGGAGAGCGTCAATGATACTTCAGCCAACGTTCCAGCATAGCTGCCCAGCGATTGAGCAGTAGGTCGACTGGGCGATGGGTTCCCAGATCGACCAGCAGCATTCCGGGGCTCCATCCTTGCGGAGGGTGTAGTTGTCGATCCCCGGCAGGCGAGGTGTGCTCGCACTGGTCACCCCCTGAGGGATCATGTTAGCGCTTGCTGCTATGCTCCGCCAGCAAGCCCTCTAGACTGGCGTTTACACGAATGCGAATTCAAGGGCGAAGGGAACCTCGGTTTTGCTCTCATACGAAGGGCCAAGATCATTGCAAGCGAGCGCTCGAAGTGGCGGCGGCTGGCGGCCACAACCTCATTATGTCAGGCCCGCCCGGCGCCGGCAAGACCCTCATGGCCCGCGCCCTGCCAGGCATCCTCCCTCGCCTCTCCCTCCCTGAGGCCCTCGACGTCACTCAGGTCTACTCCGTCGCCGGCCTCCTCCCCGCCGACCAGCCCCTCATCCGTCATCGCCCCTTCCGTGCCCCCCACCACACCATCTCCCACGCTGGCCTCGTCGGCGGCGGCGGCATCCCCCGCCCCGGCGAGATCACCCTCGCCCACCACGGTGTGCTCTTCCTCGACGAACTCCCTGAGTTCAACAGCCGCACCTTGGAGGTCATGCGCCAGCCCCTTGAAGACCGCATCGTCACCATCAGCCGCGCCAGCGGCTCACTGACCTTCCCGGCCAGCTTCCAACTCGTCGCTGCCATGAACCCCTGCCCCTGCGGCTACGCCGGCGACAGCCAGAAGCAGTGCACGTGCAGCCCCAGCGCCATCGCCCGCTACCAGAAGCGCATCAGCGGGCCGCTGCTGGACCGCATCGACATCCACATCGACGTGCCCCGTGTGGATTACGACAAGCTGGCCTCGGACCGACTGGGGGAGACGAGCGTGGTGGTGCGCGAGCGGGTAGAGCGGCTGCCGCCCTTGCTTCACTCGCTCGTCTATACCCGTGCCTACTTAGCGAGAGAACCACTTAGGAATGAGGTGTTTGTGACAGCAGCTGATGACATTGCCAACATGAACCGAAGTGTCGATATCTCGCAGCGACTTACCCTGCTCACGGAAGGGGGGCACATGCGAACTGGTCCTTTCGCAGTGATCGAGTTTGACAATCCGATGACAGGGATGGCGTCCCCAGTGAACCGGCACAATCCAGGCTTTGTGGCTGGCGGCCGGACCGCAGGAGGGGCAAGAGAGTTCGTGCTGCCAAACTACAGTTGCAGTGAGCTAAGTGGGGTTACCGTGAGGATAGTACCATGACATGTCAATGCCAGAATCTGGGCGAACTGGACGAGGAAGAAGCGAAGCCATATATCGCTGAGCATCTTCAACTTGTTGACGTGAACATGGAGAATTGGGCCATAACGTATAAGTGTCCCGACACAGGCATCAGATGGGTGCGTTACTATCCTCATCCGGATTGGCCTGGCGGCGGCCCGTGGCGCTTGCGGAAGGTTGGTGATTAATGACGGGACGGGGCGCTGGTCAAGCGGACCACCACGGCGCCACCAACCCGCCCGCGCCATTCAACGAGGGCTTCACCACGGCGACGCTCAACAGCGCGGCGTGGACGACGGTGGGCAGCGTGACGGGCAACCAGCCCGGCGGCGGGAGCCACGGCAGCACGGCCAGCCTGGCGGCCAGCGCCGAGGTCTATCGCAAGGCGACGGTCAGCGACGGGCAGGTGGTGCAGGTGGCCTTCCGCGTGGGCTCCACCACGTCGGGGGCGTCGATGGGGTTGGAGACGGGGGACTGGGCCGGCGGGACGTACCATCGGTTCGGGGTATGGCAGAAGGACGGGCAGTTGCTGCTGCCCCTGTTCCGCAACTCGGAGGAGATCCAGCGAGGGGTGTTGATGCCGACGCTGGAGGCCAACGTGTGGTACGTGCTGGAGTTGGCGGTGGATGACGGGGCGGGGTTCAGGGCGAGCGTGTGGAAGGAGGGGCAGAGCGGGACGCGGTACGAGATGCGCTACGAGATGCCGCGCACGAGCGGCTGGCGGTTCCACGTGTGGAGCGGGAGCGCGCTGACGTCGCTGGACGACGACAGCGAGGTGGCGCTGAACCTGGGGGCGACCAACGCGCGGCTGGTGGGCAAGCACTACGAGTACGACTACGCCCTGAACCGGCAGACGAAGCGGTACTACGCTGGGGGGACGCTGCTGGCGACGCGGGTGACGCAATTCGGCTGTCCCGGCCGCGACGAGCTAACGTATGTGCAGGGCGACCATCTAGGCTCGACGAGCACGTTGACGGACCGCAGCGGTGTCGTCGTGGCGCGGGAGCGGTACTCGGCCTTTGGCGAACGACGGCAGTCGGACAACGCCGCCATCACCGACCAGCTGTACACGGGCCAGCGGCTGAACGTGCTGAGCAACCTGTACCACTACAGCGACGACCGCAGCGCGGGAAGGTTCTACGACCCGCTGTTGGGGCGCTTTGTCATGGCCGACAGCGTCACGCCGGGTACAACCTCCATCGCCCTCAACCTCCTCAAGCACGAGACGGCTCTAAAGCGCGGCCTCAACACCAGCTGGGACAATGCCTGTCTCGGCAAGGTTCTGCTCCCCACCCAGACCCATCAGGATGCGATTGCCCTGGGACAAGAGATTGACGGACGGCGGCAAGGTCTCTATAATGCCGTATTGCGCCGTACGTGATTATCGATGGGGGGCGAATGCCTGACCTGGACAAGCCGAGCAAGATTTTCCTGGCCGGTGATTCAACGATGGCAGCCAAGCTACCCGAGAAACGCCCCGAAAGTGGATGGGGTGAATTCCTACAAGACCAGTTCATGGCCGGGACCATGAGAGTCGAGAATCACGCTAAGAACGGTCAAAGCACACGCACTTTTATCACAGAGAGGCTCTGGCAGGCCATTCTAGACAGGCTAGACCCCGGCGATTATGTATTTATTCAATTCGGACACAACGACCAACCCAAAGAAAAGCAGGACCGCCATACGACGCCTGATGAGTATCGCCAGAATCTAGTCCGGTTCGTCCATGAGGCGCGCGAGAGACATGCCCTGCCAGTCTTACTCACCCCTGTGATGCGGCGTCAGTTCGATGAACAGGGGGGCCTCTGCGACACCCATGGCGAATATCCAGACATCGTTCGCGGCATAGCGGACGAAAACAGCGTGCCCCTGATTGACATGCATCGATCGAGCCAAAGTGTCATCCAGCAATACGGTGTGGAGGGGTCCAAAAGGCTCTTCTTATGGCTCCAGCCGAAGGAGAACATCAACTACCCGGCAGGCCTAGAAGATAATACTCACTTCTCGCCGCTTGGGGCCCAACTCATGGCAAGCCTGGCCGTCCAAGGTATCCGCGCATTGCAACTCGATCTGGCCAACTATTTGAAACCCTCCGACTAGCCCACGACCTCAGCAGCCCTATTGGCGACATCTGCGCAGCCTTCGCCGCTCTGCCCAACCCGCCTGAGCGCTGACATTGCTCGACCCCGTTTTCCCAAGTCTCGTGCCAGGATATCGGATGAAGCAGCGATGTGTAGAAGGTCATCCATGAGACAAGTATCGCGGAGGACATACGACGGCCCCCCAACTATCGGTTATCTGACCTCTGGTATCGGTGATGATATTAGCCGGGCCATATGGCAGGGCGTCATTGAAACCACTGAAAAACGCGGAGCGGGCCTGTTTACATTTGTCGGGGGCTTCCTGCGCGACGCTGAGGGCTTCGCAGCGCAATCCAACATCGCCTATAGTTTGGCCACGGCCCCGAAGTTAGAGGGCTTGATTACATGGGCATCCTCTATTGGTGGCCTGGTGAGCCAGGATGACATTAATGCTTTTCATCGCCACTATCAGCCGTTGCCCACAGTCAGTATCGCCCTCCCTTTGCCTGATATTCCCGCGTTGATGCTCGACGGCTACCAGGGAATGCGCGAACTATTGGTCCACCTGATCGAGGCGCATGGGTATCACCGCCTGGCGTTTATTCGCGGTCCAGAGACTCACTATTACGCACAGGAACGCTATCGCGCTTACGTCGATGTATTGGCGGATTACAGTATCCCCTTCGATCCCCGGCTGGTAAGTCCATCGCTGGCTTGGAGCCGAAACGCCGGTCGCCAAGCGGTTCAGCTCTTGTTTGAGGAGCGCGCCTTGCGCGCTGGCTCGGACGTGCAGGCGCTGGTGGCCGCCAGCGATTGGCAAGCGCACGGCGCCTGGAGCGCGCTGCAAGCCTACGGGCTGCGCGTGCCGGAAGACGTGGCGCTGGTGGGGGTGAATGATAATCGAGAAAGCCGCGTCAGCACACCGCCACTAACTTCTGTCGCGCTTCCCTACCGTGAGTTGGGTCAGATGGCCGTCGAGACTCTTCTAACGTTGCTGGATGGCGGCCAGGTGAACGCCTTTACCACCCTCGACGCCCGCCTCACCCTTCGCCAGTCGTGTGGTTGCGCGGATGCCGATCTAGAAGGCGCTGCCGTGCCGCCAGCGCCCCCAGTAAATCCGCCTGTCTCGACCTGCGCTGGCCGATGAGCGCGCCGCCATCGCCCTCAGCATGACCGAAGCTATGCCCGGAGCCGCCAGGAGTAGGATCGATCAACGCGCCGACGACCTACTCGACGCCTTCCTGGCCGACCTGGACGGCAAACCGGGATACTTCCTGGCTACCCTAGACGCTGCACTCAACCAGGTCGATACTAGCAGCCATGTTCTGGCCTGGCATAGAGTCATCTCGGCGATGCGACGGGGCATCGTGGTCCATGAGACAGGAGACAATCGGCGGCGAGCGGAGAACCTATGGCACCAGGCCCGCGTGATGATCGGGAAGCGCGCCCGGCGACTAGAGGCGATTCGCCGGCTGCACTTGGAGCAGCAAGCCGAACTTCTCCGCGACTTGGGCAGTCGGTTGACGGCAGCCACCGACATCAAGCAACTCATGGATATTCTAGCCGAAGGCCTACCTCGGCTCGACATCCCTAGTGGCTACGTGATGCTCTATGAGCAACCGCATCCATACCAATACCCCTTAGCCGCGCCAGAGTATTCGCGTCTGATGCTGGCCTTCGATGCTAAAGGGCGCATTGGGCTGGAGCCAGATGGGCACCGCTTTCGCACCCATGACCTGGCGCCCCCCCATATACTTCCAATCGAGCGTCACAGGTACGTCGTAGAACCGCTTTACTTCCAGGAGCATCAACTCGGGTTCGTCCTTCTGGAATTGGGGCCGACGGACGGCGTGCTCTACGAGGCGGTACGAACACAACTCAGCGCGGCTATTCGGGGGGTTCAACTCCTGGAACGCAATGCCAGTCTCTATCAACAAGCTGTCGAAGCCCAGCAGGCAGCCCTGGAGGGGCAACGTCTGGCCGAGGAAGCCGATCTGTTCAAGAGCCGCTTCCTCTCTATGGTAAGTCATGAACTACTGACCCCTCTCGTCTTGCTCGTTGGCCTCAGTGAGATGATGCTGCGCGAGTGGACTGGCGGCCGGCTACCGCTGCCGGAACCGTACCAACAAGACTTGCGGCGCATTCACGTCAGCGCACGGCAATTAGGAAGCCTGGTACGGGATGTACTGGACCTGGCGCGCAGCCATGTCGGCCAATTGAAGATTGCTAGACAGCCGGTGGATCTAAAGGAAGTTCTGGCGGCCGTCGCCCAGGTCGGCGAGCAGATGGCACGGGAAATGAGCCTGGCCTGGCACGTCGAGCTACCCACGACTCTGCCAGAAGTGCTGGGCGATGCGGCGCGGCTGCGGCAGGTGGTCCTCAATCTCGTCGCCAACGCCGTCAAATTCACGGCTGAGGGGCAGGTGACGCTCCGCGTGCAGTACGACGCGAACGCCGTGACCGTTCTCGTGAGTGATACGGGCCTCGGCGGACCCGTCGTGGAGCAGGCTGCCATCTTTGATGAGTTTCGCCAATCCGAGCGAACGACGGCGCGCGGCTACGGCGGCCTGGGCATTGGATTGGCGATTTGTCGGCAGATCGTTGAGATGCACGGCGGCGAGATGGGTGTACGGTCCTCAGGGGAAGAGAATGGCGGCTCGACCTTCTACTTTACCCTGCCCATCACCAGCGCGAAGGCCGAGGTTGCAGAGCATCAGCTACTACCTTCACAGCGCGTCTTGGTATTAACCGAACGAACGCGCGAAGGCACACGCCTGACGGAATATCTCCAGCGACAGGGCTACGAAGTAGAAGCGCTCGGCATACGCGACCGTGCCGACTGGTTGTCGCTCGTGCTGGCCTCACCTCCCGGCGCATTGATACTCGATGCGCCCGCGACGAAACTGGGTTGGGATCTGATTCGCCCATTGAGGGAGAACCCGGCGACCCAGGATATCCCCCTGCTGTTCTACTCGCTCTATCAAGAAGCGGACAGCGGCTCGATGCTGGCCCTGGACTACCTCACGAAGCCCATCGAGATTGATACACTGGCCGACACGCTTCGCCGCTACGGATTGAGGGACACCGATGCCCGCGCGCCTAGCATTCTTGTCGTAGACGATAATGACGGTATTCGGGAGCTGCACCGACAACTGATCCAGACGCTTCTCCCTGAGTGCCGTGTCCTCGAGGCTGCGAATGGGCGCGTGGCGCTGAGTGTCATGCAGCATACGCGGCCATCCCTGATCTTGCTGGACTTGATGATGCCTGAGCTAGATGGCTTTGGCGTGTTGGAAGCCATGCAAGCGCAGGAAGGCCTGCGCGGTATTCCGGTGATTGTGCTAACGGCTCAAGTGCTGACTCAAATCGACATGGCGCGCTTGAGCCAGGGCGTGACGGCCGTCTTGAGCAAAGGCTTGTTCACGACCGAGGAGACGTTCGAGCGTATCGAACAGGCGCTGGCACGTCACAAGCGGCTGCGGAGTGAGACCCAACAACTGGTACGTCACGTGATGGCCTACATCCATGAACACTACGCCCACCCGCTGACGCGCGACGAGTTGGCAGATTATGCCGGCGTCAGCCCGCGTCACCTGACACGCGCATTTGACGAGGAAGTCGGCATCTCGGCCATGACGTATCTGAACCGCTACCGCATCCTCGAAGCCAAGCGCCTGTTGGAGCAGGGTGACAAGAACATCACCGAGATTGCCACGGCGGTTGGCTTCTCCAACAGTTCCTACTTTGGTACCGTCTTCCGACGTGAAGTCGGTCTCGCCCCACGCGACTACCAGCGCGAACACGAGTAACCGACCCGCCCATTTTACATCCTTGTCAGCTGGCTGCCCTCAGGCTTGGAGGGCAGCCATTTGTTTTGTCTGGAATGCCAGGCAAGCGAGCGTGTCCCAATCGCAAGAATTAAGAGTCTCATCCACTAGAGACGGAAACAGCCACCCAGGATACAATGCCAGACATATAGAGAGGTCAGTCTTACCCCCGATGTTGATGGATTTCTTGCCGCACCCGCTGGAGTTTGGGGGAGTCCCTATGGCTAAGACGATACTGCTCGCCGCCAACGATCCCCATATCGCCTATCTGTTACAACGCTATGCTGAGGGCAGCGGGTTTGAAACCGTGCAGACCGGCCAGGGTCGGGCTGCGTTGGATCTGGCCCGCGAGGCCCAACCCGCGCTCATCATCCTGGAACTGGCACAACCCAGCGCCACGAGGTGGCGCGTCCTGAACAGGTTGAAGGCCGAACCGCAAACCCAGGACATTCCTGTCGTGGTGTATTCCTTCCTGGACGATGAGAGTAGCCTCCAACCGGGCGTGGCCGGCTATCTCAAAACCTCGGTACTGTACGACGATTTCTTGACCATGTTGGACAAGTTGGGGGTGCATCCGTGATAGCCACCGGCTAGCCAGCTGGCTGACGGTCCCCCTCTTGCTGCCGTGATGATAACAATGCCTTCCTGATGTCCACAGGCGCCGTTCAGGGCAAGGAGATACCAAAGATGACTAAAGTTCGCTACGTCCAGGTCGGGCTTGGCAGCCGTTCGGAGATGTATTCGGAAGCCATCGTAGAGCGATTCGCGGCAACCTGTGAGTTGGTGGGCCTGTGCGACTCGAACGCAGGACGCCTGACGCAGCGCGCCGAGTGGGCGCAGGCGTTGGGCGTTCAGCCTCGGACCTACCTGGCTACCCAGTTCGACCAGATGGTGGCCGAGACGCAGCCCGATGTCGTCATCGTGACCACAGTTGATGCTGACCACGATGAGTACATCTGCCGCGCCCTGGAATTGGGTTGCGATGTTATCACCGAAAAGCCGATGACCACCGACCAGCACAAGGCCCAACGCATTCTTGATACGCAGCGGCGGACGGGCCGCAAGGTCACTGTCACCTTCAACTATCGCTATGCCATGCCGCGCACCCAGGTCAAGGATCTGCTGGCCTCGGGCGTGATCGGCAATGTGGTCTCGGTCGATTTCCACTGGCTACTGGATACCTATCATGGCGCGGACTACTTCCGCCGCTGGCATCGCCGCAAGGAGAACTCGGGTGGCCTGATGGTCCACAAGGCAACCCACCACTTCGATCTCGTAAACTGGTGGCTCTCCACCGTGCCCGAGACCGTGTACGCCTCGGGCGCACGCAACTTCTACTGCCCCGAAACGGCTGAGCGGTATGGCCTCCACGACCGGGGGCCGCGCTGCTACGGCTGTCCGGCCTCGGATCGCTGCCCGTTCTTCCTGGACCTGACGGCCTATCCCAAACTGAAGCAGATGTACATCGACAACGAGAAGTACGACGGTTACTTCCGCGATCAGTGTGTGTGGAGCGCTGACATCAACATCGAAGACACCATGCATGTCATCGTGGATTATCGCAATGGGGTCAAGATGAGCTACTCATTGCACTCGTTCATGCCCTGGGAAGGCTACGTTGTGGCATTCAACGGCACGAAGGGGCGACTGGAGCATGTGTGCCAGGAACGGGTGTACATCAGCGGGGATGGCACGGTCCAGGGCGCGCTCGTGCCTCAAGGGACGCGAATCAACATCTTCCCCCACTTCCTGCCGGGCTATGAGGTTGAGGTATGGGCCAGTGAGGGCGGGCATGGTGGCGGCGATCCCATCATGCTCCAGACCATCCTGGCGCCCCATACACTGGACGACCAGTACAAGCGCGCCGCCGACCATCGCGCGGGAGCCTGGTCCATCCTGACCGGCATCGCGGCCAACCGCTCAATGGCGACCGGCCACCCAGTGCAGGTAAGTGACCTGATTCATGGGCTTGAGGAACCCGACTACATGCCCATGCCGGGTGCGACCGAGGCGATAGACCCCCTGCCCCTTCGGCAGTCCACGGCGGTACGGGTAGCAGATTAAGTGAGCTGTGAGCAACGACGCTCCGCGATTCACTCCACCATTCCAGGAGGAAGGCCATGGGCACGCAGGTCCAGACCCAGCGACAGATACGTCCCCGACTCAACATTGGCTCCTGGTTCCAGCGACTTGCGCGTGACATGCGCAAGCACTACATCCTGTACCTCATGCTCCTGCCGGGTGTCGTGTACTTCCTCCTTTTCCGCTACTTCCCCATGTACGGCGCTATCATCGCCTTCAAGGACTACCGCGTACTCGAAGGCTTCTGGGGTAGTCCGTGGGTGGGGCTGAAGCACTTCAACACCATCTTCTCCAGCCCCTTCTTCTACAATGTTCTCGGCAACACCCTTATCATCAGTATCGCCAAGCTCCTGGCTGGGCTGCCAGTCGCCATCTGCTTTGCCTTGCTGCTCAATGAGGTGCGCCTGCACTGGTTCAAGCGCTCAGTCCAAACCATCACCTATCTGCCCCACTTCCTGTCCTGGGTCGTTGTCTTTGGCGTGCTGCTGACCACCCTCTCCCCCTCGTCTGGCCTGCTCAACAAGACGATTGTCGCGGCCGGCGGGCAGCCCATCAACTTCCTGGCCGACCCGGCGTGGTTCCGAGTCGTCCTGGTCATTAGCGACATCTGGAAGGACATCGGCTGGGGGACGATCATTTACCTGGCAGCGCTGGCTGGCATCTCCCCCAGCCTATACGAGGCGGCGGCGGTGGATGGGGCCACCCGGCTCCAACGCATCATCTACATCACCCTGCCGAGCATCGTCCCCGTGATTGTCCTGGTGACGCTGCTGCGGATCGGCAACCTGCTCAGCGCTGGCTTCGAGCAAGTCTTTGTCCTCTATAACCCCTCCGTCTACGGTGTCGGCGACATTATCGATACCTGGGTCTACCGCCAGGGCATCCAGGGCTTCCAGTTCTCGGTGTCAGCGGCGGTTGGGCTGTTCAAGGGCGCGGTCGGCTGCATCCTGCTCGTCACGGCCAACTGGCTTGCCAAGCGCTTCGCTGGTACGGGAATTTGGTAATTGCGCTGCTACGCGGAGTGACACACGCGTAGTCATGCTTAGGAGAGGAGACAAGCCATGACGCGGAGTATGGGCTTCGGCGAGAAGATGTTCGATGTCGTTGTCTGGATCATTCTCATCCTTGTGACCCTGGCGGTGATCATCCCGCTGTGGTACCTGCTCATGGTCTCGGTGACGCCTTTCGATCTCTGGACACGTACCGGTGGCACGCTGTTCGTCGCCCCGTGGCAGATGACCTTTGAGGGGTATCGACAGCTGCTGACCTCGCCGCGTTTGCCGCGCGCCTTCGGCGTCAGTGTGTTCATCACCACCGTTGGGACGCTGCTGAACCTGATCGTCACCACATTGATGGCTTACCCACTATCGAAGTCGAACTTCCCCCTGCGAAAGCCCATCCTGCTGGCCGTCCTGTTCACCACGCTGTTCAGCGGCGGGATGGTGCCGACCTACCTGGTCGTGCGGCAACTGGGGCTGCTCAACAACTATGGGTCGCTGATGTTGCCAGGGCTGGTAAGCGCCTTCAACCTGCTCGTGATGATCGCCTTCTTCCGCAATTTGCCAGCTGAGATCGAGGAGGCGGCGACCATCGACGGGGCATCAGACTGGCAAGTGCTGTGGCACATCGTCCTGCCGCTGTCCAAGCCCATTCTGGCAACCATCGGTCTGTTCTATGCCGTGGCCCACTGGAATAGCTTTTTCGATGCCGTGCTCTACATCTCGAATGCGGAGATGCAGCCATTGCAGGTGGTATTGCGCTCCATCCTATCGGCGGGCAACGTCAACGAGTACGTTGATCCCGATGCGGCGCTCATGCCCCAGGAGACGCTGCGCATGGCGGCCGTCGTGTTGACGACTCTGCCGCTCCTATTCGTCTACCCCTTGCTCCAGAAACACTTCACTGCTGGGACCTTGCTCGGCTCCGTCAAGGAGTAACGATACCTGCCTGATGATGGAGCACCAATCGTCATTTGACCTACAGAAGAGAGGAGAGTCCACGATGACCGTGAAACGAACGCGCAAACTGATCTTCGGGCTGCCGATATTGGCGATGTTTCTCCTACTGTTAGTGGGCTGTGGAGGCTCCCCAGCCGGTCAGGCCGGGCAGAGCGCGCCAGCCAAGGTTGATGAGAAGGCGGCGGCCGCCAAGAGCAACGTGGATGAGAAGGGCCGCTTCATCAATGCGGTACCTCTCGAGATTATGGCAACGGTGCGCTCGTCGGAGTTGGCGCCGCCCGGGCCCGACTGGGTCGTGGCGAAGGCGATGAAAGACCAACTCAATATCGACCCCAAGATGACGTGGGTGACGCAGAGCGGTGAGTTCGACCGCCTGGTCCTGACGCGCGGCGCAGCCAACGACCTACCCGATGTGTTTCTATGCAGCGCCAATCTGGCCCTCAACCTCGGCAACCAGGGCTTGCTGGCCGACTGGACGCCCTACCTCCAGTTCATGCCAACCTTCGTGAAGGAGCGCGAGGTCGAGCGACTCAAGCCCATCGGGACATACGATGGAAAGTTACTGGCCCTGGTAACGAAATCGCCTGACCCATATAAGCAGTCGGTGGCTATCCGTAAGGATTGGCTCGACAAGCTAGGCCTCCAGACGCCCAAGACGCTGGATGAGTTCTTAGCGGTCATGAAGGCGTTCACGGAGAAGGACCCCGACGGCAACGGCCAGAAGGACACCTTCGGCTGGAGCGCCGCGACCGACACCACAGGCCAGCTCCTTCGCTTCGAACCAATCTTTGGGGCGTTTGGTGCGCTCGCTGACCCAGGTCTTCCCTGGCGGATCGAGAACAACAAGCTGGTCTTCGTGCCCACGACGCCCGAGCGGCTCGAGGCGTTGAAGTTCATCAATCGTATGAACCAGGAAGGCGTTGTGGACCCGGATTGGAAGACCCAGAAGGATTCGGACTTCCGCAACAAGTGGAAGTCCGGCAAGATCGGGATCATCTATGAGGACTGGTGCGCCGGGTTCTGCTCGGGCAATTACGACCCGTTTGCCAACGCCAACCCCACCGGGCGTCTTGTCGACATCGAGCCGCCGGTCGGCCCAGGTGGCAAGAGCGCCATCTCGTGGTGGAATCGGACGGGCAACCGCTACTGCATGTCGCAGCGCGCGGCCGACCAGGGCAAGGGTGAAGCCATCGCCCGCCTGATGGAGTGGATCAACGGGCCTGGTTACCTGTTGACCATCCACGGCGTCGAGGGTCAGATGTGGAAGCGCGAGGGTGGCAAGATCGTCGTCGACCAGAGCAACGATTTCCGCATCGTCCGCGCCCTCTCCGCCTGGGCCGCCAAGGGGTCAGACGAGGAACTACGGGCACGCTACGACCAGACCACCACCTTCAAGAATGGTCAGACCATCCCGATTTGGGACGTGTTGGAGCGGGCACAGAAGAACCCGAAGGTCGACATCACCGATCTGGCCGTACTGCCGCCCGCGCCGGCCGAAGGTCGGCGCTGACCTCACACGCCGGGCAGAGGCCGAGTTACAGTTTGTCACCGGCCAACGACCCTTCTCGGAGTGGGATAAGTATGTGCAGTCCTCAAGGCCGCTGGCGCCGATACGTGGCAGGCTGAGGCTGAGAAGCGGGCGAAAGAAGCAGGCCTATTGAAGTAGTCGCATGCTGAGAGCGGGCGTCCTGACCGTGGGCTTGCCCGCCAGGACCGCTATGCCCTAACCTGAGCCACGCGCCGGCTGTCCTGGCCGCTCAACCCCGATGTTAACCCCAACGCCTTCGGCTGTCTGGGCTTCGCCAGGCAGCGGCCAGGAGACTCTCTGGCTCAACTAGCATGATGAGCGGGTCAAGACGGCGGTGTCAACTGGCGGCGTCCCCTGCTAGACACCATCCTCATACCAACGCTTCTAGCACATGCTGGCCCTACGGATAAGGGTGCGTTCGGCAAGCCTGCCGCCTTTGACGATGTACGCCGTCAAACGGGAGAGGATGCGGGCGGGCGAGCGTGTTCGATGAGTACCAAGAATGAGGAAGGACAACATGAGTCTCACTGATGCGGCATTTGATGTAGAGGCCATCCAACAACAGTTCGGCTTGACGATGGCTCCCCGGTCATTGGTCGTACGCGATGGTCTCGCCCTGTGGCTGGACCGGGCCAATGGGATGCGCCGCCTGGCTGTGCTGGCATCGCCTGGCGAGGCCTGCCTGGACGAGTTCGAGGGCACGGCTGAGGCAGGGCCAGAGGGCGCTGCTCTAAAATGGTGCGCGCTGACCCACGCCAATGCGTACGCGCTACGGGAGACCATCGCCTGGCTCAAGCCCCAGCCCCTCGGTCTGGCGACCTCAGCTGGCTTTGGCGATAGGTTAGGCATGGCGACGCCGGGCCATGTCCTTGCTCTGGAGCGTGTGCTAGGCGAGACACCAGGCGCGACGCTGCTGCCCATCTTCGCCCAGCAGTCCATCCGCGAGAATACCCGCACCGGCCGCACGCCCGACGATGTCCTGGCGGATGCCACATGGGGAACGTTTGAGGCCGGCTGGCGAGATTGGCGTCGGCGCCGGACGCCTGAAGACTGTGGAGGATGTGGATGCCTGCGCGCGGGCCGGCTTCTCATTCTACACCATCGACCCTGCGCCTACGTCGATAATGAGGCGGATACCGACGCACCGAGCGTCATTCAGCGAAAGTCGATGCTCTGCCCTGGGACACCCTGGAGAGTTCCGCCGCCGATCTGGTTCGGCGCTATAGCGGTCAGCGTGTCGTTCTGGAAGACCGTACCATTACCCTGGATACAGAGAGCATCCAACGGGCCGCCGCCAAGTACGCCCGCGCCATCGCCCATGTCGCCGCCATGTACGGTCGTGTGGTAAGCCACAGCATCCCCTTTGAACTAGAGGTGTCGGTCGATGAGACAGAGACGCCGACCACCCACGCCGAGCATGTCTACTTCGTCAGCGAGCTACAGCGGCTGGGCGTGCAGTGGGTAAGTCTCGCGCCGCGCTTTGTCGGTCGCTTCGAGAAGGGCGTTGACTATCGGTGATCTGGGGGCGCTCCAGGTCGATCTAGACGGCCACGCGGCCATCGCCCGCGCCTTCGGCTCCTACAAGCTCAGCCTGCACTCTGGCTCGGACAAGTTCAGCGTCTACCCGCTCATCGTCGCCGCCACGCGGGCATCGTTCACCTCAGACGTAAGGACGAGCTACCTGGAGGCGCTGCGTGTCCTGACCCACGTCAATACCGGCCTGTTCCGCGAGATTCTGGCCTTTGGCCGCCAGCGCTACGACGAGGACCGCGCCTCCTATCATGTCTCGGCCGACGTAGCCCGTGTACCAGCCCCAGAGAGCCTGTCGGATGCCCAACTGCCGGCGCTCCTGGAAGACTTTGACGCCCGCGAGGTGCTCCATGTCACCTTTGGCTCGGCCCTGGGCCAGTTCGAGGCGCCTTTGAAAGAGACCCTGCGCGACCATCAGGACGTCTACAATCAGACCCTTGAACGCCACTTTTACCGCCATCTCAAGCCCTTCGTCGCCTGAGGCCGTTCGCGCATCGAGGAGGATCGGCCCGCATGAAAGTCGTAGATGTCATCACCGAGGTCTTCCACTATAAGTCGCGAGTCGTGCGAGACGCCGACGGCCATGGTCACCCCGGCCCTGAGCGCGACGCGGCGCAAACGCTGCTACGCATCGTCACCGATGAGGGCATCGAGGGCTGTTGCTTTGGGGGGCCTGTCGATGCCATCCAGCGTATCGCTCGCTCGGCGCTGATTGGCGAGGCCCTTCTACCGCGAGCGCATCTGAAACGCCTCAACGTGTGGCAGCGCCTCCGCATCGGCGTCCTGTCGGACAAAGCCCTGTGCGCGGTCGACCTGGCGTTGTGGGACCTGGCGGGCCACGCCCTCAATCAACCCATCCACCGTCTCCTGGGCGCCTACCGCGACAAGGTCAGAGCCTACGCCAGTACCATGTGCGGCGATGAGTTGCCCGGCGGCCTGGACACGCCCGAGGCCTATGCCGACTTCGCCGAGCAGTGTAAGGAGCGTGGCTACACTGCCTTCAAGCTGCACGGCTGGATGCCACCTATCGCCTGGGCGCCCGACGCCCGCCGCGATGTCGCCGCCTGCCGGGCCGTCCGCCAGCGCGTAGGCGATGGCATGGCCCTCATGCTCGACCCATTTCACTATTACAGCCGCGAGGAGGCGCTGTACATCGGCCGCGAACTGGAGAAGCTCGACTTCGCCTGGATGGAAGAGCCAATGGATGAGCACAGCACGGCCTCGTATGTCTGGCTGACGGAGCAATTGGCGCTGCCGGTTTGCGGTCCAGAGACTGCCGAGGGCAAACTCCAGACGCGGGCAGAGTGGATAGTGCAGAAGGCCTCCGACATTAGCCGGGGTGGGGTGTGGGATGTGGGGGGTATCACGCCCCTGATGAAGATTGCTCACCTGTGCGAGGCCTTTGGGGTAAGCCTCGAGATTCACGGCAATGGCGTGGGCAACCTGCACGCCCTGTGCGCCATGCCCATTCCCGGCGCGTACTACGAGCGTGGCCTCCTCCACCCCTTCCTGGACTACGACCAGCCGCCCCCGTGGTTGCACGAGGCGGTGGACCCCATGGACAGTGAGGGTTGGGTCCACGTCTCGCCGCGCCCAGGGCTGGGGATGAACATCAACTTCGACTATATCCGGTCACATACGCAGTAAAGCCAAGGAGCATAGGCGATGTCACATCCCAAGTGGTATCTACCGGAGGATCGCTATTTCAACCCCGCGCCCGCCCAGCGCCAGGTTGCCATGCGGCTGTACCAGGCGGTCGCGAACCTGCCCCTGATTAGCCCGCACGGCCATGTGGACCCGCGCCTGCTGGCCGACGAGAACGCCACCTTCGGCACCCCGACCGAGCTATTCATCATCCCCGATCACTACATCTTCCGCATGCTCTACTCGCAGGGCATCCCCCTGGAGGCCTTGGGCGTCCCACGGCTGGACGGCGGTCCCGTTGAGCAGGACCACCGCAAGATATGGCAGATTTTCGCCGATCACTTCTACCTGTTTCGAGGCACGCCAACGGGCGCGTGGTTGGCGCATGAACTGGGCATCGTCTTCGGCATCGAGGACAAGCTGACGGCTGAGACGGCGCAGTCTGTCTACGACGAGCTTGAGGCCAGGCTGTCCCAGCCTGAGTTCCGACCCCGCGCCCTGTTCGAGCGGTTCAACCTGGAAGTCCTATGCACGACGGACGCGGCGACCGACCGCCTGACCCATCACCAGGCCCTGCGCACGTCGGGCTGGCGAGGTGAGGTTCGCCCCACCTTCCGCCCCGACGCCGTGGTCAACCTGGACGCGCCCCATTGGCGGGAGAACATCGACCTGCTGAGTGAGGTAAGCGGGATCAGCGTTGAGTCCTACCCACGCTTCATCCAGGCGCTCGAGCAGCGACGCGCGTTCTTCAAGGCAATGGGCGCCAAAGCGACGGACCACGCCGCTGTCACGCCCTACACGGCGGAACTCAGCGTCGCCGAGGCTGACATCATCTTCCAGCGGGCCTTAGGTGAGCGGGCGACGGACGAAGACGCGCGCCGCTTCACAGCGCACATGCTGATGGAGATGGCGCGCATGAGCGTTGAGGACGGGCTGGTGATGCAGCTTCACCCTGGCTCCGTCCGCGACCACAACGAGGATGTCTACCGCCGACACGGCAAGGACATGGGCGGCGACATCCCCCAGGCCACCGAATTCACCCATAACCTGCGGCCGCTCTTGAACAAGTATGGCACCGACCCGCGTCTGCAATTGATCGTGTTCATGCTGGACGAGTCGACCCAGGCCCGCGAGCTTGCGCCTCTGGCAGGGCACTACCCGGCCATGCGTCTGGGGCCGCCGTGGTGGTTCCACGACAGCATCAATGGCATGCGTCGCTTCTTCGATCGGGCAATCGAGACGGCCGGGCTGTACAACACGGTGGGCTTCAACGACGACACGCGGGCGTTTGCCTCCATCCCGGCCCGCCACGACCTGTGGCGACGGGTAGCGGTGGACTGGATCGCGGGCCAGGTCGTGCAGGGCATCGTGGACGAGGGCGACGCCCACGACATGGCCTACGACATGGCCTATGGCTTAACGAAACGGGCTTACCGCCTGGATACCGCCTAGCGTCACGCCAAAACGATAGGGGGCCGATGTGGCCGACAGCGCGGCTGTACCTGATGCGACCCGATGGCCGACGATGACACAAGAGTCGCGGCCCTGGACACGCTGGTGGTGGTTTGGCAGCGCCGTGAACGAAGCCGAGATTACGCGCCACCTGGAGTCGCTGCGGGCGGCCGGGTTTGGCGGAGTTGAGATCAGCCCGATCTACGGCGTAACCGGCGCCGAGCAACGCTACGTCCCGTTTCTCAGCCCGCGTTGGATCGAGTTGCTCGGCCACACCCTACGTGAAGCGCGCCGCCTCGACCTGGGCGTCGACATGATAACAGGCTCTGGCTGGCCGCTGGGCGGGCCCTGGGTTGGCGCTGAGGATGCGGCGTGCCGGGTCTTGTTCGAGATCTACCGAGTGGCCGGGGGAGGCCAGCGCGACGAGCCGCTCACCAGCGAAGCGGAGCCAACGGCCCCATTGCGCGTCGTGATGGGTTACTCCCAGGACGGGCAGGTGGTTGACCTGAGCCAGTACGTGGATACGCAGCAACGGCTGCGCTGGACCGCGCCAGAAGGGGAGTGGCGGCTCGTCGCGCTGTTTCAGGCCGCCACGGGCCAACAGGTAAAACGCGCCGCGCCAGGGGGCGAGGGTCACGTGGTCGATCACTTCTCAGCCGGGGCGATTGGCCGTTACCTGGCCTACTTCGACCAGCCATTGGCCGCTCTTGCCCCCACGGAGCGAGTGCGCTGCTTCTTCAACGATTCCTACGAGGTGTATGGCGCCAACTGGACAGACGAATTCATGGCGGCGTTCCTGGCGCGACGCGGCTACGATCTGCGTCACTACCTGCTGGCCTGGTGCGGTCAGGCCGCGCCGGAATTGGTCGGCCGCGTGCGCTCAGACTACCGCCAGACCGTCGCCGACATGCTGCTAGAGAACTTCGTCAGGCCCTGGACGGCGTGGGCGCATCGCCAGCACGCCCGATCGCGCAACCAGGCGCACGGGTCGCCGGGCAACCTTCTTGACCTCTACGCCGCGGCCGACATCCCCGAAACCGAGACCTTTGGCACAGACTGGCTAGACCTGGCCGGCCTGGCACCGCTCCCACGCACGCCACGGCGGTACGGTGGCCGCGCCGAGATCATTGCCGGGAAACTGGCGTCCTCGGCCGCCCATGTCACGGGCAAGGCGCTGTGCTCGAGCGAATCGTTCACCTGGCTGGGGGAACACGGCAGGGTGACGCTCGACCAGATGAAGGCCGAGGTAGATGTCGCGCTGGTGATGGGCATCAATCACCTGTTCTTTCACGGCACACCCTTCTCACCGGCAGACGCTGAGTGGCCTGGTTGGCTGTTCTACGCCTCGACGCATGTGGGGCCTACCAATGCCTGGTGGCGCGATCTGCCCGCGCTCAATCACTATATAAGCCGCTGCCAGTCCTTCCTTCAGGCAGGCCAACCCGACAACGAGCTACTGGTGTATTGGCCCAGCTTCGACCTCTGGGCGCTGGACACGGGCACGCAAGACCTGCTCCACCCGCTGACGCCGCACAACACCGAAGACTGGCTGGACCACAACTTGCCTACCTTCACCGCCACCGCGCGCCGGTTGTGGGACGAAGGCTATAGTTATGATCTTGTGTCGGACCAACTGTTGACAGAGGTCGTGGACGTATCCCAGGGGCAGCTGCGCTCCCGTGGCGGCAACCACGCTGCACTCCTGGTCTCTGGCTGCACACGCATGCCGCCAGAGACCCTTGAGCGAATCCTTCACCTCGCGCGGGCGGGAGCAACGATCTTAGTTCTCGGCCAGCTACCAGGGGACGTGCCGGGCCTCGGCCAGCTGGTGGAGCGCCGCCAGCGCCTCCAGCGTCTGGTGTCGGGCCTCGGTGTGCCCCAGTCCCTGCCGTCCGGTAGCGCCGAGGTTCGCATAGGCCAGGGGCGACTGATCCTCGGCCCCGACTTAGCGTCGCTGCTCCAGGCGGCTGACCTCCGGCGGGAGAGCGTTGTCGACACGGGTATCGAAGTCGTTCGACGGCGCGACGAGACAGGCTACCTGTACTTCATGACCAACTTGGGGTGTCAACGAGTCGATCAATGGATCAGCCTGGCCGTCCAGGCTAAGGCCGTCGTCATTCTTGACCCGGCCAGTGATCGCGACGGGCTGGCGGCTATTCGTGCCGGTCACGACGGTCACACCCAGATATATCTCCAACTTGAACCGGGCGAGTCGTGTCTGCTCCACACGTACACCATCGCGCCAGAGGCCCCACCCTGGCGGTACTTCTCACCAGCCGGCCAACCGCAACCGATTGAAGGTCAGTGGCGCGTTGAGTTCGTCGCGGGCGGCCCTTCGCTCCCCGGCCCTCGACAGATTGGACAGCTGGCAAGCTGGACCGAATGGCCTGAGGATCGAGCGGAGCTTGAGGCTTTCGCCGGTACCGCCTGCTACTCGATCACGTTCGAGAAACCGGATGTTGAGGCCGACGCCTGGCTACTCGACCTCGGTACGGTATGTCACAGCGCGCGGGTCAAGCTCAACGGGCAGGACCTCGGCGCGGTGTGGGCGCGACCGTTCCGCGTCATGCTGCCCTACGGGTTGGCTGACGGAGAGAACCGGCTCGATATCGAAGTCACCAATCTTATGGCGAACCGTCTGGCGGGCCTGGATCGGCGGGGAGTGGCGTGGCATAGGTTCTTTTTCGTCAATATCGCCTACCAGCCCTTTGAGGCCTCGGACTGGGAGCCGCTTCCGTCGGGCCTGTTGGGATCCGTACAGCTTGTACCCATGGGGCGCTCTCGGCCGCCGTCGGCTGTACCAGGCTAACCCGCGGGGCAGCGCAAACCCCGATGAGATCGTGATCTGGCTGGCAACCTTCGTAGCCCACTGAAGCACGCCGCCGAGGTCTTCCCCGACCTCTTCGGCGGTATCGGCGCACGGCGGCTGCCTTACTCTGGTCGAGAGACTGCACTCGGATCGCGGCAGCCAGTACGCGAGCCAGGACTATCGTGACCGGCTGAAGGGGGCTGGCATCCAGGTCAGCATGAGCCTGGCGTCGAGCGACGCGCGCATCGTCGGCAAGCACTACGAGTACGACAGTGTCAGCGCCGCCCAGACCAAGCGCTACTACGCCAATGGGACGCTGCTGGCGACGCGGACGGGCACGACGCTGCGCTACGTGCAGAGCGACCACCTGGGGTCGAGCAGCACGCTGACGGGGACCGACAGGAAGGTGGTGGCGCGGGAGCGCTACAGCGCGTTTGGCGAACGACGGCAGATGGACAACGCCGCCATCACCGACCAGCTGTACACCGGCCAGCGGCTGAACGTGCTGAGCGGTCTCTACCACTACAGCGACGGCAACAGTGGTCTCAGTGACAGTTGACTGTCTCGTTGCGGTCCACTATACTGTCGAATCCAACGTCGTTGCCGGTTGAGCCGGCCCGTCAGGAGGAAGCCGATGCCGGACACGCTGTCGCCAACACCCGGTGGACGAGCGCGGGCGCGCGATCTGGGGATCAAGATCGGGCGTCTGGCGCCAGGTCGGTGGAATGCGATCACGGACGTGTCTGGCCTCAAGGTCGGGCATACCACGCTGATCGACGGTGAGGGGCCGCTCGTGGTGGGCACAGGCCCCGTGCGAACAGGCGTCACGGTGATTCTACCCCACGAGGGCGACATCGGCGCCGATCCCCTGTTCGCAGGCTACCACGTGCTCAACGGCAACGGCGAGATGACGGGCCTCGCGTGGCTGGAAGAGTCGGGTACGCTGTCGACGGCCGTGGCCATCACCAACACCCACTCCGTGGGCACAGTCCATGACGCGCTGATTGCCTATCAGGTGGGGCGCGGCAATGGCTCCGCTGCGCCATCCTGGAGCCTGCCGGTCGTGGCCGAGACCTACGATGGCTTCCTCAACGACATCAACGGCTTTCACGTCCAGCCTGAGCACGTCTTCGCCGCCCTCGACAACGCGGCCAGCGGCCCAGTCGCCGAGGGTAACGTCGGCGGGGGGACAGGCATGATCGCCCACGGCTTCAAGGCCGGCATCGGCACATCATCGCGTCGGGTTCCCCATACCTGGCCGCGACGCAGTCCTGACATCACCCCGCCCGTCGAGCGGGAGACAACGGGCGACGAGCCGGTGTGGACAGTGGGAGTCCTGGTCCAGGCGAACTACGGCCAGCGGGCGTTGCTGCGTATCAACGGCGTCCCGGTCGGTGAAGCTATCCCCCCCTCAGTCGTCCCCGCACCCGGAACAGCGGCCCCGCTCCCTGGCGCTGGCTCCATCATCGTCATTGTCGCCACGGACGCCCCCCTCCTCCCAGGTCAGTGCCGGAAGCTGGCGCAGCGCGCCGCGCTAGGCATTGGACGGATGGGGGGCCTGGGCGAGAACTCCAGCGGTGACATCATCCTCGCCTTCGCGACCGGCAATCGAGGCTTAGGCGAGCGGCTGCCGGCGGGCCAGACCCTCGCCGTGCGAATGTTGCCGCACGATGCCCTGAATGGGCTGTTCGAGGCCGTGGTAGGGGCGACCGAGGAAGCCATCGTCAACGCCCTATGCATGGCCGAGACCATGACGGGATACAACGGGCACACGGCGCACGCGATTCCCCTCGACCTTCTACAAGAGGTCATGGAACGTTACAGGCAACCGGCGTAGTCATTGCAGCCTGTGGCCCTTCCCCTGGCCCACACCATTGTCGACCTCACTACAGTCGCTGCACCGGCGGCCCCAGGCCACCACCCCTATCACACCATTTCTACACCCTTAGGGCACATCCGCCGGGCGCCCATCGGCCCTATAATGGGGTCGACCCGCCCATGGAGTGGCCTTCGGTCGGCGCGGTGGAGGGCACGCAGTGGACAGCGACAATATCCTTCACTCGGCATTACACCCCGATGATGTATCTCCCGACGTGACACTGGCTGAGACGCGCCCCGCCCATGACATCAGCCTCCGTTCGCTCCTGCGCACCAAGCTACAGCGCCCGGCGCTGCCCATCAACACCGTCGATCGGCCGCGCCTGATCGGCTCGTTGAAGCTTGTCTCCGACCTGCCATTGACGCTGATCTCGGCGCCGGTAGGCTTCGGCAAGACGACCCTCGTTGCCCAGAGCCTGGCCCACCTGGCCACACCGGTCGCATGGCTCTCCCTCGACGAGTACGACAACGATCTTCAGATCTTCCTCGAGTATCTGATTGCCGCCGTCCACTCCCAATTCCCCGACGCCTGCTCTCAGACGCAGCGTCTCCTGCACGATTTCCAGCCACCCTCGCCCGAGCGCCTGGCCGCGTCCTTCCTCAACGAGGTCCAGGCCATTGCCAGCCCCCTTATCCTCGTGCTCGACGATTTCCACTACCTGACCGATGCTGGAATTCGTCAGTTCTTCGCCACATTCCTGCGCGCCCTACCCGCCAACCTCCACCTCGTGGTGATCACGCAGGCCGACCCCCCGTGGCCGCTGGCGCGCCTGGCGACACGCGGGCAGCTTCAGGAAGTTCGCGCCGCCGACCTGTCCTTTCGCCTCGATGAAGCCCAGGCGTTCCTGGAAACGGTCACAGGTGTGTCGCTCCCCGCCCCCGCCGTGGCAACCCTCTTCACGCAAACCGAAGGATGGATTGCCGTCCTCCGCCTCGCCACCATGGCTTTCCGTGGCGAGCCGAACCTGAATAAGGCCGTCACCCGCCTGGCATCGCAGGATCACCTGCTCGCAGGTCGGTTCCTGACCAGGGAGGTGCTGGCCCACCGGTCGCCCGAGATCAGGGACTTCCTGCTGCGCACCGCGATTGTCGACCGCATGAGCGCGCCCCTATGCATGGCGCTCATGCGCCCCCTGACGCCCAGCGACCCTGAGACCCCCAGCGCCCCGACCATCAGCGCGTGGCTGTGCGACACCACCCTGTTTATTGTCCCGCTGGACGCGGA
>JAHCIE010000399.1 GCA_026129385.1 Anaerolineae bacterium | reverse complement strand
CGTTTTCACTACCGGTAGAGAAAACGGGGCAGGAAACGATGTTCTCCAAGATCCTCATCGCCAATCGTGGCGAGATCGCCTGCCGGGTGATCAAGACCGCGCGCGCCATGGGCGTGAAGACGGTGGCCGTTTGCTCCGACGCCGATCGCAGCGCGCGTCACGTCGCGCTGGCCGACGAGGCGGTGCATATCGGCCCGGCGCCGGCGCGCGAGAGCTATCTCGTGATCGACCGGCTGATCGAGGCCGCCAGGCGCACGGGCGCCGAGGGCATTCATCCCGGCTATGGCTTCCTCAGCGAGAACGCAGCCTTCGCCGATGCCTGCGAGGCGGCGGGCATCGTCTTCATCGGCCCGCCCGCCGACGTGGTCAGCATCCTGAGCCGCAAGGTGGACGGCATGATCGCCGCCGAGGCGGCCGGCGTGCGGACCACTCCTCACTCGCCGCGCGGCTATGCCAGGGACGAGATGGACGCCATCCGCGCCGCGGCCGCCGAGCTAGGCTACCCCTTGTTCGTCAAGTCGTGCCTCGGCGGGCGCGGCCGCGGCGCGCGTGTCGTCATGCAGCCCGAACAGCTTGATCGCGCCATCCAACGCGCCCAGACCGAGAGCGAGCGCATCTACGGCGACAGCCACATCTATCTAGAGCGCACCTTCCTACCCGGCCATCAGTTGGAAGTCCAGATTCTCGCCGACGGCCAGGGCGGGATCGTCCACCTGGGCGAACGCGAAGGGTCCATCCAGCGCGGCAACCAGAAGCTGTTCGAAGAGTCGCCCGCCCCCTCCCTGTCGCCGGCCCGGCGTGAAGCGCTGTGGGCGCAGGCCGTCGAGCTGGCGCGCCAGTTCAAGATCGTCGGCGCGGCGACCGTCGAGTTCCTCGCCGACATGGACGGCGCGACCTACTTCACCGAAATCAAGCCGCGTATCCAGGTCGAGCATCTGGTCACCGAGATGGTCAGCCGCCGCGACATCGTTCAGGAGCAGATTCGCATCGCCGCCGGTGAGCCGCTGGGCTACGGTCAGGCGGACGTCGCTCTGAGCGGCTGGGCCATCGCCTGCCGCATCCACGCCGAAGACCCGTGGAATCACTACCTTCCCAGCGCGGGACGCCTCATCGAGTTCCGCCAGCCGGGCGGGCCGTGCGTGCGCGTGGACACGTTCGTCACGGCCGGCAGCGAGGTATCCGCCAACTACGACCCCATCCTGGCGAAGCTGTCGGTGTGGGCCGGCGACCGCGACACGGCAATGCGCCGCATCGACCGCGCCGTCCGCGAGTTTCACGTGACGGGTATCGAGACGAACCTGGCGCTGCTACGCCAGATCACGCGGCATCCCGACATCGTGAGCGGCGTCTACGCCATGTCGCCATCACAGCGTATCGAGATGGAGCCGCTGACCGACGAGCGCATCCGGCACGATCTGGCGGTCCTGGCGGCCATCGCCTACGCGAGCCGCAGCCTGACGACACGACCCGTGACCCCCAAGCATGCCGCGTCCGGCTGGCATCGCGAGAGTCGGCGCGTGCCGAGCTAGGAGAGTGAAGCATGGGCAAGTTTAGCGTGACTGTGGACGGTGAGAGCTTCGAGATCGAGGTCAAGCCCCTGTTCGGGTCCGACCACCGCTTCAGTGTCACAGTCGACGGCGAGGCTGTGCCGGTCGTCATGGGTGACCTGGAAGCGGGCGATGCCTGGGCGACCGTCGGCGGCCGCCCCTACGAGTACATCGTTGACCGCGACCTGCGCTGGATCAAAGGCCGCACTGGCCGCCACAGCCTGGAGATTCAAGACCAGGGAGCCAGCGGGCCGCGGCCAGTCAGCGGCGACGGCCGCATCAAGGCCCCCGTGCCGGGCCTGATTAACCGCGTGCTGGTACAGGCGGGCGACCACGTGGAAGCCGGTCAGCCGATCGTTGTCCTCGAAGCGATGAAGATGGAGAATGAGGTGCGCGCCCTGCGCGCGGGCGTCGTGCAGCAAATCATCGACGCCGGGCAGGTGGTGAGACTGCACCAGGTTCTGGCCGACATCGCGTGACGCCGCCACCGAAGGCGAGTCCGCTCTACAGGTCTGCCTCGTCCAACGACGGGGCTGGTAGCCAAAGACCCTAAAGGTCTCGGAGACCTTTAGGGTCTGGCTCCTCCTCTAGCGCGTACGCCACCGCCTCGTCCAGCGACGGGGCTGGTAGCCCGAAGACCCTAAAGGTCTCTCAAAGACCCTAAAGGTCTCCGAGACCTTTAGGGTCTGGCTCCTCCTCTAGCGCATACGCCACCGCCTCGTCCAGCGTCATCGCCCGGCCCTCCGCCTGGAGGGTAGCCATCTCTTCCGCCGACAGGCTGGCCTGAAGCTGCGAGCGCGCCGCTTGGTGCAACTCACTCTCCTCCAATGGCTGGGGGATGCCGACCTGCTCGCGCAGGCGCTCGGCCGCCGCGTACAGTCGCACGGCCCGCTCCGGCTGCGACCGGGCCGCGGCCAGTTGGGCCAACCCCTCCAGGCATGGGGCTAGCCCGAACGTATCCCGGATGAGCCGCCGCCGATCAACGCTGTCGCGCAGATGGCGCTCCGCTTCATCCAGCCGCCCCAGGCGGACACACACGAAGCCGAGCCATGCCAACGCTGCACCGCGCATCATGGACCAGAAGCGTGGGATAAGCGGCCGATGACGCAACTGGGATTGGCATTGCATGAAGTACTGATAGGCCGTGGCATAGTCGCGCCACTGCACGAACAGAACGCCCAACGTATAGCAGACTCCACCTTCGACGGCTTTGTCGCCGACGGATTGAGCCAGTTGCAAGCCCCGGAGCAGGAGATGTTCTGCCTCCGCCTTGTCCCCGGCGTTCAGCCGATTGCCACCCATCCAACTCAGGGCCAGCGCCTCGCCCGAGGCGTAACCAATCTGGCGACTCAAGGCCACGCTCTGGCCTAAAAACACCTCAGACGCGGCCAAATCCCCCTGCTGCATAGCGATCCAGCCCGCGACATTCAGACTCTCGACCCGCGCCTCGCTCGCCTGCGGCGCCTGGGAGTCGTTCAGCGCCTGGATCAACCAGCCTTGTCCTTCCTCGACACGACCGGATCGCCCCCACAGACCGCCCGCCGACGCGACCACTTCCAGGGCGACGTCGGCCTTCCCGTACGGCATGAGCCGTCCCAGCGCCGCCCGCACGTTCTCGTAGTCGGCCTCAATCGGGTTGGACGACACTGATGGCGCCGCCACAGTAAGTTTAGTAAGGAAGTTCACGGTACGGTTATGGACGCCAGAGGTGGTCGACCGAGCCCGACGCGCGAAGTACAGGGCATGGCGCATTTGCATCGCCTCCCCCTCCCCACTCTCCGCCAGCCGTTCCAGCGCGTACTCCCGCACCGTCTCCAACATCCCGAAGCGCGGCTCGTCGTCCGCACCGGGTAGTCGCACCACCAGGTTCTGGTCTACCAGGGCGGCGATGCCGCCCGGGAGAGAGATTGGAGAGTGGGGATTAGAGATTGAAGAATCGGAGCCTACCATCTCCAATCTCAAATCTCTGATCCCTAATCTCTCGCCTCCCGTAACCGCTTCAATGGCGTCCAGGGTCGCGCCCCCCACGAACACCCCCAGCCGGCGAAACAGCTGCTTCTCCGCCTCGCCCAACAAGTCGTAGCTCCACGCCAGTGTCGCCCGCAGCGTCCGCTGCCGAGCAGGCGCGTCCCTCGATCCTCCGGTCAGCGCCGCCAGCCGGCTGCCCAGCCGCGCCAGCAGCGCCGGC
>JAHCIE010000398.1 GCA_026129385.1 Anaerolineae bacterium | reverse complement strand
GTGCGCCTCGAAGTCACCGCGCACCTGCCCGCCCTCGACCGCGCCGGCATTACGTATCTCGCAATCGCCCGCGATCTGGCTGAAGGCCAGCGCGCCCAGGTTGCTGACGTCCAGATCGCCCATCGCCTGGGTCAGGCGCAGCCCGCCCAGATTGGTGGCGTCCAGATCGCCCGCAACCCGCTCGATTTCGACATTGGACCCCTGGGGGACACGCACGATTACGTCGTCGCCGCCGCGCAGGGTCAGCGCGCCCTCGCGCCACGCGGCGTCGGGCATCTCATCCTCGTCGGCGACGACACTGACGCGGCCTTCCGCCCAGCCGACCACTTCCAGGTCGCCGCGCACCTCTAGAATATGCACCGTCACCGGCCCTTCGACCGGGAAGTTCTGCTCTGCCATATTAGCCTCCTATTCGACAAAAATCTCGACCCGCTCACCGTCCTCGTCGTCCTGGACATCGATGATCTTGCCCTGCTGGCCGCTCTTGATAGCGTTCAGAATCTCGTCCAGATCGACGTTGACGGGGGCTGCGAACTTGGCGCCAATCTTGGCGCCGATACCCACCAGACTCATGGGCACGTTGACGTTGACCTTGCGGCGGCCGCTGCGCATGTCGGTCACCCGAATGCAGAGCCACTTGCCCTGGCCCGCGCCAGGGCCGCCGACGATGGCGGTCGTCGTGCCCTGGGCGCGGGTCGCCCCCTTGAGGGCCTCCAGGAGCTTGGCCCCCTCGTAGGGGGTGATCTTGCCATCCTCGATCATCTTTAGAATCTGCATGCGTTCTTGCATCGCGTCGGACATGGATAGCCTTCTTTCTATGTTGAGGTTGCGGTCGTCTACTGCTCTGGCCTCTCGCCGCCTGGGCAAGAGATTCAACCTACCCCTACGTCTCCTGGGCAGGGTTGCGCCCGGCCAGAACCTGGGCGCGGTACTCGATAGAGGCGTCGATCACGCGCTGCCGGGCCAGGTCGATCCGCGAGCCTGGAGCGGCCGGCAGGCTGCGTAGCGCGGCCACGGCGGCGTCGAAGGTGGTCAGGGCGGCGCGGGCATTCCGATCGTGGCCATAGCGGGTCGCCGCCGCCTCCACCAGTTTCTCCACGTGCTCAATCGCTCCTCGTCGCATCAGTCGTCTCCCTCTCGCGCCCCGTCAATGCATGTTCAGCGTACCGAGGACGCGGCAGCGGCGTTCAACACGGCGGAACACCACCAGGCCCACCCACACCATTACCACCATGAACACGATCAGCAGCAGGACCTCCACCGGGATGGGCAGCAGGGTGTTGGTCCCCAGCAGCAGGCCGCGCACGGCATCGAAGCCGTAGGTCAGGGGTAGCGCCAGTGACACCAGCAGCACCAGCGTTGGCAGCACCGTGACCGGGAACTGGCTACCCGACAGCAGCGTGACCAGGAAGTTGGACACGTCGATCATGGTGTTGGCGTCGCGCATGAGCAGCACCAGGGCGGCAAAGGCGAAGCCGAACCCATACAGAGCAATGAGCATGGGCACGGCGACCCCAAGCGCCGCCAGGACGTTGCCCGACACGTGGAACCCGAACAGCCACGCGCCCAGGATAAGCATGACGACGCTCATGGCGGCCGTGATCGTGATACTCGCCAGGGTGCGGCCCACCAGGAACACGGGGCGGGGCACGGGTGCGGCCCAGTTGCTCTCCAACACCCCGGCGTCCATCTCGGTCTTCAGCGAGTAGCCCATGCCCCAGAACACGGTGGTGATGAAGTTCGCCAGCACGGTCCCGATGAGGATGAAGGACATGTAGTCGGTGGTGCCGCTATAGCCGGCGAAGCCGACGTTGCCCACGGGCGAGGCGAAGGTCTTGCCCAGGAAATACACCGGCGTCAGCCAGATGAGGGGCTGAAGCACATTGAACACGGCGTTCATCGGGTAGCGCAGGTATTGGATGAAGTCCTTGCGGGCGATGGCCGTCATGGCTCGCAGGTTGGAACGCCACGAGGGAGCGCTTAAGGTTGCCGTCACTGTACTCTCCTGATGAGTCGCATCTTCCGGCTGACCGAGGACGATGGACCGACGACCAATGGAACACGCGCCTGTTCTTCCTTGGTCCTTGGTCCTTGGTCCTTGGTCCTCCTCAATACTGCCCCAGGTCGCCGTGGCGACGGGCGCGGCGCGCCATGTGACCGAAGGCCAGGTAGCCCACGATGGGCAGGGCGACCCCAAAGGCCACCAGGGCCAGCAGATCGCCGCGAATGTCGGCCAGCCCCGCCCCGTTGAGCACCACCGCCCGCATGGCCGCGATGGCGTAGGTCAGCGGCAACGCCATCGCCACGGCCTGCATCCAGCCGGGCAGCACGGCGATGGGGAAGGTCATCCCGGCGAAGATCATAAACACGCCGCGCACCAGGAACACCATCGCGTTGGCCTCCTTGAAGCGGATGACCAGGCTGGCGAAGGCGATGCCGAGGCCGTAAATGCTGGGGATGATGAGAGCGATGATGAGCAGCGTCAGCGCCAGGTTGCCTTGCAGCAGGTTGACCCCCAACAGCAGCCGAAACTCGACGATGGAGATAACCAGGAACAGCAGCGACAGGGCGAGCTTGGTCAGTGTCGCGCCGATAAGCAGCGCGCCGCGCGGCACGGGACACAGCCAGTTCGACTCTAGCGTGCCACGCATCTGTTCGTTGCGGATAAAGAAGCCCACGTCCCACAGCGTCATGTTCAGCCAGCCCCACAGCAGCGTGCCGATCACGATGAAGCCCACGTAGTCCGTCGTGCCCGTGGCTGCCTCGAAGGCGGGCAAGGAGCCGCCATGCGGTCCGGCCAGGGCCTTCGCGCCCAGGATGTAGGCCAGGGGTAACAGCACCGGCCATACCAGCACCGCGATCAGGAAGCTGGGGTAGCGGCGGGCGATGGTCAGTTCCTTGCCGGCTACCGCGCCCATCGCGCGCAGGTCGGAGCCGACCGAGCGGCGACTCAGGGTCTCATGGGCGACCATAGCTCACTCCCTCAACTGCTTGCCGGTCAGCGAGATGAACACGTCTTCCAGGGTCGGCTGCGCCACCTGCATGTTGCGGATGCGGCCGCCACGCCCGCCGATGGCGTCGATGGCCGCCGGCAGCGCGGCGCGGCTGTCCGCCGTGTGCAGGGCCAGCGCCCACGTCGGCTCGCCGGGGTGGGAGATGACGTGGGTGACGGCGGGCAGGGCATTCAACGTGTCTAGCAGCGCCGGGTCGAAGCCCTCCACCTCCAGGTGCACCACGTCCACCTGCTGGATGGCCTTCTTGAGATGGGCGGGCGTGTCCAGGGCGATGATGCGGCCCTGGTCGATGATGCCGATGCGGTCGCTGAGCAGGTCGGCCTCTTCCATGTAGTGGGTCGTCAAGAGGATGGTGCGACCCTCGGCCTTAATCTCCTGAATCAGCTCGCGCAGGTTGCGCGCCGACTGCGGGTCGAGGCCGATGGTCGGCTCGTCCAGCAGTAGCACGGGCGGGTTGGCGAGCAGAGCGCGGGCAATGGCAACGCGCTGCTTCATGCCCGACGAGTAACGCTCGACGTACTCGTCGGCGCGGGCGGCCAGGCCCAGCCGCTCCAGGAGTTCGTCGACGCGCGGCTTGATGCGCTCGGGCGGCAGGTGGTACAGGGCGGCGAAGTATTCCAGGTTCTCACGACCGGTCAGCTTCCAGTAGATGCTGCGCTCGCCGGTCAGCACCGCGCCCAGGTTCTGCCGCACCGCATCGGCCTGCCGCGTCACATCGTAGCCGTTGATGACCGCC
>JAHCIE010000397.1 GCA_026129385.1 Anaerolineae bacterium | reverse complement strand
CTTCTACCAGCAGATCGCGTCGGACCCTGAGAACTACGCCGTGTTCGACCTGCCCCACCGCCTGCGCTCCAACGATCTGGGCATCGCCTACTCGTCCCATTACCAGTACTATCAGCTGACCCACCACAAAGACATCGCGGCCGGCTACGTGTCCTTCGCCTATGACATGCATCCCGTCTTCCCGTGCTTCTACTCCGAAGACACGACGCCGCCGGACCTTCTCGTGGATGGCAAGAAGGTCAGTTGCTACGCCAACGCGCCCTATCAACTCTCCCAGAATGGCTATCGTTACCTGGTGCAGCACAAGCCGCAGCGCATCTACTCCAATTACAAGCCTGGCTCGGTCGGCGACCGCATCGCCCAGGACTTCGTCGCCCAGGGTTTCTCAGGTCAAACCCCCATCGTCGACGACGACTTGACTACCGTCTACGCCGTGCCGCGCGAGATCGACCCCGCCAGTCTCAAGACCACCATCGAGTTTCGCGACGGCTGGGACAAGCGCGAGGACACTCAGCGTTGGGCGCGCTCGCCGGCTACACTGTACGCCATCTCGCCTACGGCGCGCCAGGCCACCCTGCGTATCACCCCCGCCGCCCTCCACGTGCCCGAAGCAACCGACGGCATCGGCGAAGTCGGGCGGCTGACCATCACAGCCAATGGCGAGAGCCAGACGGTCGACATCCGGACCGACCAGCCGGTCGACGTACCCATCACCTTGCGACCGGGCGGCCAGGATATCAGCCTCGCGCTGGAAGCGGGTAACTTCAAGCCCACCGACTATGGCACGCCCGACCCGCGCACCCTGAGTTTCGCCATCCGCAGCATCGACCTGTTGACGGAAGGCCGCTAGCCCGCCGCGACGACGACAGGTTTCAGAAACCTGTCAGGTCTGGGCAAAGACCCATCAAGGAGCCTTGCATGCAACTGGCAATCATGATCGAGGGCCAAAACGGGCTAACCTGGCCCCGCTGGCAGCGCATCGCCCAGGCCGTCGAGGACCTGGGCTTCGTCGGCCTGTACCGCTCCGACCACTTCACCAACGCCAACCCGCCCGACATCGACTCGCTTGAGCTGTGGGTCTCGCTGGCGTGGCTGGCGGGCCACACCCGGCGCATCGAGTTCGGCCCACTGGTGACGCCCAGCTCGTTCCGCCATCCGGTCTGGACAGCGCGCATGGGTAAGGACGTGGACGACCTGTCGGGCGGGCGGCTGACGCTGGGCGTGGGCGCGGGCTGGCAGGCGCGGGAGCATCACGCCTTTGGCTTCGACCTGCTGGACGTGCCGGGGCGCATGGCGCGCTTCGAGGAGTCGCTGTCAGTCATCACCCACCTGTTGCGCGACGATGCGCCAGTGAGCCACGACGGAGCCTACTACCATCTGCGCGAGGCCGTCCTCCTGCCGCGCCCCCAGCGACCGGGCGGCCCGCGCCTGCTCATCGGCGGCAACGGCGAGCGGCGCACGCTGCCCCTGGTCGCCCGCTACGCCGACGAGTGGAACGCCCTCTTCGCCACCCCCGACCGTCTCCGCGCCCTCAACGCGCGCCTCGACGCGCTGGCCACCGAGCAGGGTCGCCTGCCCGGTTCCATCGCCCGCTCGATGATGACAGGGCTGTACTTCGGGCGCACCGACGCCGAGGTCACAGCGCGGCTGAACGGCCGCGCGGCCGACGCGCTGCGCGGCGCGGGAATGCTGGTCGGCACACCGGAGGCCATCGTGGCCGAGTTGGGGCGTATCCGGGAGGCAGGCATACCGAAAGTCATGCTCCAGTGGCTCGACCTCGACGACCTGGACGGTCTTGAAGCCCTCGCCGCCACGGTTTTGCGTCAGCTATCATGACGATCAACGTAGATTTCGGTCTCACCGCCGACGACTACGCCCGCCACCGCGCAGGCTTCCCCGACTCCTTCTTCGACCACCTGGCCGGGCGCGGCATTGGCGTCGCCGGACAGACAGTGATCGACCTGGGTACGGGCGCGGGGACCATCGCGCGAGGCATGGCGCGGCGTGGCTGTCGTGTCACGGGCGTGGACATCACGTCCGCCCTCCTCGACCAGGCGCGACGGCTCGACGCCGAGGTGGGCGTCCATGTCCACTACGTCGTCGCGCCCGCGGAGATCACGGGCCTGCCCGCTGCCAGCGCGGATGTGGTCACAGCAGGGCAGTGCTGGCACTGGTTCGACCGTCCCGCGGCCGCCCATGAGGTGACGCGGCTGCTCAAGCCGGGCGGCCGCATCGTCATCGCTCACTTCGACTGGCTGCCCCTGGCGGGCAACGTGGTCGAGGCGACTGAGCGGCTCATCGAGCAGCACAACCCCGCGTGGCGCTTCGGGGGCGGCAGCGGCCTCTATCCGGCCTGGCTACGTGATCTGGCCGAGGCGGGCTTCGGCGACCTTGAAACCTTCTCCTACGACCTGCTCGCCCCCTATAGTCACATTGCGTGGCGCGGCCGCATCCGCGCCAGCGCCGGGGTCGGCGCATCCCTCGCGCCGGAGGCCGTCACCGCCTTCGACCGGGACCTCGCCGCCGCCCTGGCCGCTCGCTACCCCGACCCCCTGGCCGTCCCGCACCGGGTGTGGGCCGTGATTGGCTCTCGCCCCTCAGTCTAGCGCGCAGGGCACAGTGAAACGTGAGGCGTGAGACACGACCAACCTTCTCACGCGCCACGCCTCACGTCTCACGCATCACGCGCGCCGTCTGGTGGTCGGTGGTCGGTGGTCGGTCGTCGAGGGCCGGTGGTCGGTGGTCGGTCGCATCTACGCTGGCCGGATGCCGCGCCGCCTGTGCGAACACCCCCACCAGCGGCAGCAGCAACAAGCCCGACGCGGCCAGGGCAGCGCGAATGCCCCGCCTGTTACCCAGCGCGCCGACGCCAGGGCCACCCACCGTCTGCCCGAAGGCATTGGATAGCCCGGCCATCGAGATGACCGTCGCCCGCACCTGGGGCGGCACATTCTGGATGAGCCATGAGTCGTGGAGCGGCTCTGCCAGGGAGAGCAGCACGCCCCGCAGCGCAAGCAGGACGAAGGCGGCTGCAAAGGTATTGACGGCGGCGATGCCCAGCGTCACCAGGGCCGTCGCCGCGACCAGCCCCACCAATATTCGCGCCGCTAGCGCCGGCCGCTGGCTCGCGTGGTCGAGGCGGTCGCGCAGGAGATGAGTCACGGCCAGGGCCACCAGGCTGCCCGTGGCCGTGACCAGCGCGATCCACACGATGGGCTTGAGGTTCCCCACGCCGGGCAGGCTGATGTCCAGCAGCAGGAACGCCTCCCACAAGCGGTCGAAGCCTTCGCTGGCCGCGCCGTAGAATAGCGTCGCCAGTAGCAGCGACATCACCAGCGGCTGGCCCCGCACCACCTGACCGCCCGCCATGAGCGTCTGCCGCATGGCGCGCAGTGGGTTGCGGTCGGCGTGCGGGGCAGGAGCGAAACCGTGCTCTGGCATGACCAGGACCAGAAACACCCCCAAGGCCAGGTGGAGCGCGCCGCCGAGCAGCACCGGCCAGTTGGGCTGCACGCTCCCGATGACCGCACCGAGGGCGATGCCCACCAGCGCCGCAACGCGGGCCACCTGACTGGCGCGGATCAGGGTCGGCCCCACCAGTTCGTCGCCAACCTCGTCGGCCAGCCAGGCCTGGAGCGCGCCGCTCAGGAAAGTGTAGCCAACGCCGCGAATCGCCTCAGCCAGCAGGATGGTAGCGAACACGGCGATGCTGCCCTCGATGAGCCACGCCACCCCCAGCACGAACATCCCC
>JAHCIE010000396.1 GCA_026129385.1 Anaerolineae bacterium | reverse complement strand
CGGCCGTAGATGTACTCGAAAGTCGTATCGTCGGGCGCGACCATGCCGGCCCGCGCGCCGCCCTCGATGCTCATGTTGCAGACCGTCATGCGGCCTTCCATGGTCAGGCTGCGAATCGCGCTGCCGGTGTACTCGTAGACGTGGCCCGTGCCGCCGCCCACGCCCGTCTGGGCGATGACGGCCAGGATGATGTCCTTGGCCGAGACGCCGGGGGCCAGCGTCCCCTCGACGCGGACTTCCATCGTCTTGGGCTTGCGCTGGAGGAGGCACTGCGTCGCCAGGACGTGTTCGACCTCGCTGGTGCCAATGCCAAAGGCCAACGCCCCGAACGCGCCGTGGGTCGAGGTGTGGCTGTCGCCGCAGACGATGGTCATGCCCGGCTGGGTAAAGCCCAACTCGGGGCCGATGACGTGAACGATACCCTGCTCGCGGCTGTGAATGTCGTACAGGCGGATGCCGAACTCGTCGGCGTTGTCGCGCATCTGCTGAATCTGGCGCGCTGCCATCTCGTCGACGATGGGCAGGTTGCGCGGATGGGTCGGCACGCCGTGGTCGATGGTGGCGACCGTGCGGTCGGGGCGGCGGACCTTGAGGCCCTTCTGCCGCAGGCCGGTGAACGCCTGGGGCGACGTCACCTCGTGGACCAGTTGCAGGTCGATGTACAGGACGGTGGGTGCGCCCTCCGCCTCGGCCACTATGTGGCTGTCCCAGACTTTGTCGAACAGGGTGCGCGGTGGCGATGCGGTCATGGCGGTTCCTTCTAGAGTGATATGCGCTCGATTCGACCACTGACGACCGACGACCGACCACGAGATCAACTGGTGGTCGGTCGTCAGTGGTCGGTGGTCAGTCCCTCAGTGTGCGCCCGTTTCCTACACCGGCTTCTACGGGCGGCGCGCGGTGGGCGGCCTGGTCGCGGGCGGCGACGAGCTTGTTCAGGGCGGCGAGGTAGGCCTTGGTGGCAGCGACGAGGGTATCTGTCTCCGCGCCGTGGCCGTTGAATACCGCGCGGCGGCCGTCGGGGCCTTCGCCTTCGACGCGGACGCTAACCTCGGCCATGGCGTCGATGCCCGCCGTGATGGCATTGATGTTGAACTCAAGCAGGCGGTTGGGCACGCCGATGATGCGGTCGACGGCCTTGTAGGCGGCGTCGACGGGGCCGGTGCCCATCGCCGCCTCGGTGCGCTCCTCACCGCTGGGGCCGGTCAGGCGCACGGTGGCCGTCGGGATGCCGGGAAAGCCGGAGTGGATGTGCAACTGGTCGAGGTGCCAGTAGGCGGGGGGCTGGAACACCTCATCCATGATGAGGGCTTCGATGTCGCGGTCGGTGACGTCCTTCTTCTTGTCGCACAGGTCCTTGAAGCGCTCGAAGGCCTTCTGAGCCTCCTCGCGCGACAGGTTGTAGCCCAGCTCCTCCAGGCGCTTGCCGAAGGCGTGGCGGCCGCTGTGCTTGCCCAGGACGAGCCTGGTTTGCGAGACACCGACCGTCTCCGGGCGCATGATCTCGTAGGTCAGGTGGTGCTTGAGCATGCCGTCCTGGTGGATGCCCGCCTCGTGGGCGAAGGCGTTCGCGCCTACGATGGCTTTGTTGGGCTGGATGGGGACGCCGGTGTAGTGGCTGACGAGGCGGCTGGTGCGGTAGATCTGCGTCGTGTCGATGCCGGTCGTCACGCCAAAGACGTTCGGCCGCGTGTGCAGCGCCATGACGACCTCTTCGAGGGACGTATTGCCTGCCCGCTCGCCGATGCCATTGATTGTGACTTCGACCTGGCGCACACCGTTCTGAATGGCGGCCAGGGTGTTGGCCGTCGCCAGCCCCAGGTCGTTGTGACAGTGGGCCGACAGCACGATCTTGTCGGCGCCCGGCACATTCTCGCGGATGGCGCGGAACAGGGCGCCATATTCGGCGGGCGTGGTATAGCCCACGGTATCGGGAACGTTGAGGGTCGTGGCCCCCGCCTCAATGGCGGCGCGCAGCACGATGAACAGGAACTCAGGGTCGGAGCGACCCGCATCCTCGGGTGAGAATTCTACATCGGGGCACAGGGAGGCGGCATACGCCACCATGTCGCGAACTTGCGCCACGCACTGCTCACGGCTGATCTGGAGCTTGTGCTTCAAGTGGATATCGGAGGAGGCCAGGAAGGTGTGGATACGATGGCGAGGGGCGTGGCGAACTGCATCGTAGGCGCGGTCGATGTCGGCACGGTTCGCCCGCGCCAGGCCGGCGATGACGGGCGAGCCGTAGGGGCGATCCTGGCCCAGGGGGCCAACCTCGATGGCGATGCGCTTGACGGCCTCGTAGTCGCCGACGCTGGCGATGGGGAAGCCCGCCTCCATGATGTCCACGCCCAGGCGGACCAGCTGGCGGGCGATCTCGATTTTCTCATTCTCGTTGAGGGTTGCGCCCGGCGACTGCTCGCCGTCGCGCAGGGTGGTGTCGAAAATCAGGACGCGGTCGGATACGTGAGGCTCGGACATGGTGATGCGCTCCTTGCAGAGGCTGGTGACTGGTGATTGGCGATTAGCGATCGCGAACTAGTCCTAATCGCCAGGCGCCAATCACCAGTCCCTGGGTCGTTTAGGACGAACACACCTCAGTCGGGTCGTAAGGCCACTAAGGTCATCGTCGGTCATCGGCCATCCTCCAATCTCGGCCCGACCGAGGACGAAGGACCGGGGGCCAATAGGTGTATCATCGGTCCTTCGTCGTTGGTCGTGGGTCTTCCGTCTAGCTTGCCGGTTCCGGCTTCTTGTTGGCGTCCTGCACCAATGGGCTGACCTTGGGGTTCAGCCACGGCATCATCGCTCGCAGTTGTAGGCCGACCTGCTCGACCTGGTGGTTGGCGCGGCGCTCGCGCTCGGGGCCGAACCACGGCCGGCCCGTTTCGTTCTCTTCAATCCACATCGCGGCATAGCGACCCTGCTGAATGTCCTCCAACATACGGCGCATCTCCGCCTTCGTCTCGGCCGTCACCAGGCGGTCACCTCCCGTATAGTCGCCATGCTCGGCGGTGTCGGACACGGAGTAGCGCATGTAGCTCAGGCCGCCCTGATACATCAGATCGACGATGAGCTTCAGCTCGTGCAGGCACTCGAAGTAGGCGATCTCGGGCTGGTAGCCCGCGTTCACCAGAGTCTCGAAGCCCGCCGTGACCAACGCGGACACGCCGCCACACAGCACGGCCTGCTCGCCGAACAGGTCGGTCTCGGTCTCCTCGCTGAAGGTGGTCTCGACGATGCCTGCCCGCCCCGAGCCGATGGCGCTACCATAGGCCAGGGCGGTCTCGTAGGCTGTACCGGACGGATTCTGCTCGACGGCGATGAGGGCGGGCACGCCGCCGCCCTCGGTGTAAACCTCGCGGACCCGGTGGCCGGGGGCTTTCGGTGCGATCATCGCCACGTCCACGAAGTCGGGCGGCTGGATAGTGCCGAAGCGGATGGCAAAGCCGTGGGCGAACATGAGCATCTTGCCCGGTGTGAGGTGGGGTGCGATGTGCTCGCGATAAATCTGCGCCATCGGCACGTCGGGCGTCAGGATCATGATGATGTCGGCTGTCTCGGCGGCCTCGTCCACGCTCATCACCTTCAGCCCGTTGGCCGTCGCCTTTGCCCGCGACTTGCTGCCCTCCGGCAGCCCGACGACAACGTCGACCCCACTATCCCGCAGGTTCAGCGCGTGGGCGTGGCCCTGGGAGCCGTAGCCGATGATGGCGACGGTCTTCCCGTCCAGGTAGCCCATGTCGGCGTGGCGGTCGTAGTAGATGT
>JAHCIE010000395.1 GCA_026129385.1 Anaerolineae bacterium | reverse complement strand
CCGACCATCCTGGCGGGTATTCTGGGCGGCCCTGTGGCGGGCTTGCTGACCGGCCTCGGCTTCGGCATCAGCAGCATGATTCGGGCGGCGCAACTCGCCGACCCCATCTTCACCAATCCCGTCATTGCCATCCTGCCGCGCTTGTTCATCGGCGTCGCGGCCTGGTACGCCTATGCTGCCTTCCGCCGCATCAACGAGACGGTCGGCATCCTGGGCGGCGCGATCGTCGGCTCGCTGACGAACACGGTGTTGGTGGTGTCGATGATCATCCTGACCGGTAGCCTGGCCCCTGCCGTCATCGTGCCCATCGGCATCACCTACGGCGCGGCCGAGGCTGTCGTGTCGGCCATCATCAGCCTGGCTGTCGTCGGTGCGGTCAAGGGCGTGGAGGTGGGCCGGCGTCGCGGCGCGAGCGTGTAGGAGAAGAGGGATTGGAGATTAGGAGATCAGAGGTTCGTGCCATCTCTAATCCCCAATCTCCAATCTTCAATCCCTAATCTCCAATCTCCAATCCCTGCCTGACCCGGACGATGTCAGCCAGGAAGGCCGGGTCTTCACGGGTGGCGCGCCCCCGTGGTCGGGGCAACCCGATGGGGATATCGGCGCGGACGTGGCCGGGACGGGGGCTGAGGACAGCCACGCGATCGGAGAGGAACACCGCGTCGGCTATGTGGTGAGTGACGAAAAAGATCGTCAGGCTCGCGCGGGCCTGGATGTTCAATAGCTCCTGGGCGAGTCGTTCGCGGGTCAGGTCATCCAGCGCCGCGAACGGCTCGTCCATGAGTAGAATCGGCGGGCGGTAGGCCAGGGCGCGGGCGAGAGCGACGCGCTGCTGCATACCGCCGGACAGCTGCGACGGGCGGGCGCGAGCGAACTCCGTCAGCCCCACCAGGTCGAGCACCTCGGCGGCGCGGGCCTCCCGCTCCTCACGCGGTACGCCAATGATCTCCAGGGGCAGGGCAACATTGTCGGCGACGCTGCGCCAGCCGTACAGGGTCGGACTCTGAAAGACGATGCCGTAGCGGCGGGCCTGGCGCGCGGTGTCGGGCAGCATCCCGTCTACCAGAACGCGCCCGCTGGTTGGCTCGGCCAGCCCGGCGATAAGGCGCAGCAGCGTCGACTTGCCGCTGCCCGATGGCCCCACGAGGCTGACGAACTCGCCGTGGGCCACGGCCAGGCTGACGTCGCGCAACGCCTGGAGCGGCCCGTAGCTCATGCTCACGTGCTGGCACAGAATGGCTGGCATCTTGGTCATGTCCCTATTATAATCGTCTGTATGGATAATCCTCTCTACGAGCGCATCTATCTGGTGGTGGCCGAGATCCCGGCCGGTCAGGTGACCACCTACGGCGACGTCGCCAAGATTGTCGGCGGGACGTGCGACGCCCGTCTCGTCGGCTACGCCATGGCCGACCTGGGCCGCTACCCTGTTCGCCGCCCCGTGCCCTGGCAGCGCGTCATCAACGCCCAGGGTGGTATCAGCACGCGCGGGCCGGAGCAGCGGCGGCTGCTAGAAGCCGAGGGCGTGACCTTCGACGACAAGGGCCGCGTCGTGCTGGCCCGTCACCGCTGGCGCGGCCCCGATCCGGCCTTCCTGGCCGAGCACGACCTGCGCCCCCTCGACCTCCCCGACGACGACTCCGCCCACCAGCCTGGCCTGTTCTAGCCCGTGCTTGCCCCGACTGTCCCCCCACCGGCCGTGCCTGCCGAGGCCCAGACCCGCGCCGCTGCGCTGACGTTCGCCGCCCCCGTGTGGACCCTGGCGTTGAGCCTGTTCGCTGTCGTCTTCGCCGCCTATATGCTCGTCTATACCCGCTCCCTGGACCTGGCCGCCGACGAGGGCCATATGTTCGCCGTGACCCAAAGTCTGGTCAAATACGGCGAGTTCAACGTCGACCACGCCGACAACCTCCAGTATATCCCGGCAGCGTCCCTCGGCCCCGACGGCCACCGCTACGCCAAGTATGGCCTGGGGCAATCCCTCTTGGCCGCGCCCCTATACGCCCTGGCGATCTTCTTTCCATCCATCGGCCTGGTGGACACGACTCTGCTCCTCAGCCCACTGGCGATGGCCCTGGCGGCGACGATGGTATTCCTGACAGCGCTGGAGATCGGCGCGAGCCGCCGTCACGCCCTGCTGACCGCCTTCGCCTTTGCCTTTGCCACACCGGCCCTGGTCTACGCCAAGAATTTCTATAGTGAGCCGCTGGGCGCGCTAGGCTACGCCGTCGCCAGCCTGGGCCTGGCGCGCGCCCTCACCCGCCGCCGTGCCGTTGACGCGCTGCTGGCGGGGGCGGGTATTGCCCTGGCGGCGTTGGTCAAGACGAGCCTGGTCATCGTTGCCCCTATCCTGGTTCTCGTCCTGTGGGGCTACACGTGGAACCGCCGCTGGCGGCTGGCCCTGTGGGCGTGCGTCCCAATGGTTAGCGCGCTGGCGGTGACCGGTTGGTTCAACTGGGTGCGCTTCGGCGATCTCACCTACAGTGGCTACGGCGGCGAGAGCTTCAGCACTTTCCCGCTCCTCGGCGCGGCGGGCCTGCTGGTCTCGCCGGGCCGCAGCGTGTTTGCCTACGCCCCCATCCTGCTGGCTGCTGTGCCGGGCCTGTGGCTGCTGCGCCAGCCGCGCGGCCTGCGCTGGTGGCTTATGGGGGCGTCCCTGACCCTGCTGTTGCTCCACGGCGCGTGGGTGGCCTGGTGGGGCGCGTGGGCGTGGGGGCCGCGCCTGCTCGTGCCGACGTTGCCCTGGCTCTGCCTGGGCCTGGTGGGGGCGTTGCGGTGGGCCGCGGGGCGCGGCTGGGCCAATATGGCGCTGGGCGCGCTGGCGGCGCTCGGCATCCTGGTCCAGGTCCCCGGCGCTCTGGTTAGCCGTATCACCTTCTTCTGGGACGTCATGGAGCGGACCGGGCCGGGCGTCAATCCCGACGAGATCGCCAACTGGGACGTGCGCTACTGGATGCCTCTGGGTAGCCTGCGCCTCGCCCAGGCAGGCAATCTTGACGTGGCCTGGAAACCGAGCCTGGCCGCGCCGATCGACTGGGTGGGCCTCGGCCTGACGTTCCTGGGGCTAGGCCTGGTCGTCGCTCTGGCGGTCGTCGTCTGGCGCGGCGGTCGCTGGGCGCGGTGGGCTGCCGTGGCGAGTCTGGTCGCCTCCCTCGGTCTGGCTGTCGGCGCGCTGTCCTACTATCACCGCCTGGACGACAACCCCTATCGGGAGCTGGCCGCCCGGCTGGACGACCTCGTGCCGCCCCAGGGTGTCATCCTCGTCCACGGCAGCTACTCGCCCCTGACTCATGCGCTATGGAATGTCAACCGCAGTCGGCGACGCATACTCGGCGTGCCGACTGATGAATACTGGGTCAACGAACGGCTGCTGCCCACCCTGCGGCGGGCCGTCGTCGACGGGGCGGACATCTGGCGGCTGCGTATCGACGACGCCGAGTCGCCCGCGCTCGTGGCCGAACTGGCTCGCCTGGGCCTGTGCGAGGAGCCGGGCGAGGGCAGCGTCACCCCAGCGCGCCTGCATCATTGGTCGCTCTGCCCGTGACGTGGCCCGCTGGAACGCCTGTACCGGCGATTGTTGCCAACCACCATCAACAACATACAGCCTCGCGATAGCTTGACCCGTGGGCGGCGCGGGCTATAATCGACGCTATGCCCACTGCCTACGTGTACGACCCCCGCTACCTGGAGCATGCTGCCCCCTACGGCGAGCATCCTGAACGCCCCATGCGCCTGATGGCGATTACCGATGTCCTGGCGCGGGGGGGCGCGCT
>JAHCIE010000394.1 GCA_026129385.1 Anaerolineae bacterium | reverse complement strand
CAACCCTACTTCGACCACTTCGACCCTGACCTGTACGATCCCCGCGCCTGGGCGGCCGAGGCGAAGAATGCCGGCATGAAGTACGCCGTCATCACCAGCAAGCACCACGATGGTTTCTGTCTGTGGGACTCGGCCCTCACCGACTACAAGGCTACGCGTACCCCCTACGGCCGCGACGTGCTGCGCCCCTTCGTCGATGCCTTCCGCGACGAGGGCCTCAAGCTTGGCTTCTACCATTCGGTCATCGACTGGCATCACCCGGACTTCCCCGTCGATGGCCTGCACCCTCAGCGCGACAACCTGGCCTACCGCGCGGCGCATCAGGGTCGCGACATCGCCCGCTACCGCGCCTACCTCCACGGCCAGACCCGCGAGTTGCTCTCCCAGTTCGGCCAGCTGCACATCATGTGGTTCGATTTCTCCTACTCGCACATGGACTGGGGCTGGTCGCAGGGCAAGGGCAAGGCCGATTGGGACTCCGAGACGCTCATGGCGATGGTGCGCACCCTCCAGCCGGGCATCCTGGTCAACGACCGCCTGGAAATCGGCGGCGACCTCAAGACACCAGAGGAGTATCAGCCGCGCGGGGGCATGGAGGTTGATGGGCGGCCGGTGGTGTGGGAAGCGTGTCAGACTCTTAACGGCAGTTGGGGCTACTACCGCGACAACCTGGGCTGGCGCGCGGCCGACGAGCTGATTCGGACGCTGGTCGATACCGTCGCGAAGGGTGGCAACTTCCTGCTTAACGTCGGCCCGACCGGTCGCGGTGAGTTCGAGCCGCGCGCCGTGGACCGCCTGCGCGCCATCGGGGCCTGGATGCGGCACAACGGCCGGGCCATCTACGGCTGCGGGCCGAGCGCGCTCACGCCGCCCCCCGATGCCCGCTACACTCAGAACGGCAACCGCCTGTACCTGCACCTGTTTGCCTGGCCCTACAAGCATGTCCATCTCGACGGTTTGGCGGGGCGCGTCGAGTATGCCCAACTGCTCAGCGACGGCTCCGAGGTCAGGCGGCTGGTCATCGATCCCGACGCCCAGGCCCAGACTACGACCATGCGCGGCACGACGGGCACGCTGACGCTGCAACTGCCGCTGGAGCCGCCCGCCACCGCCGTGCCGGTCATCGAACTGTTCCTCAAGGACGAGGGGAATCGGCCATGACCCAGCCGCAAGGCGCTGCGGCGCGCATCGCCGACCTGCGCGCCGAGCATCGCCGCGACGCGCAAGGCATCGGCACGGGGCGGCCGCGCCTGTCGTGGCGCGTCGAGACGGCGCGACCGGGCTGGCAGCAGGCGGCCTATGCCGTCGAGGTCAGCGGCCTGGATGGGCAGCGGCACGGCCAGACCGGGCGAGTGGTGGGCAGCGAGTCGGTCCTGGTGGCGTGGCCCTTCGCGCCGTTGCAGTCGCGGGAGCGCGTTGCGCTCCGGGTGCGGGTTTGGGGGACAGACGGCGACCCGTCACCGTGGAGCGCGGCGCACCCGGTCGAGGTGGGCTTACTGGAAGCCACCGACTGGCGGGCGCGCTTCGTCACGCCCGACTGGGATGGTACGAGCCAGGCGGCGCGGCCGTCACCGCTGCTGCGCCACGAGTTCGACGTGCGACCGGGCGTCGCCTACGCGCGACTGTATGCCACGGCCCTCGGCGTGTACGAGGCGCGCCTCAACGGCCAGGTCGTCGGCGACCACGTCCTCGACCCCGGCTGGACGAGCTACCCGCACCGCCTGCGCTATCAAACCTTCGATGTGACGCACCTCGTCCGCGAAGGCCGCAATACCCTGGGCGCGATGTTGGGCGACGGCTGGTATCGCGGACGGCTCGGTTGGAAGGGCGGCCAGAGCCTGTACGGCGACCGCCTGGCCTGGCTGGCCCAGCTGGAAGTTCACTATGCCGATGGCTCGGTCGATACCGTCGTCACCGACGAGACGTGGCGCGCGGCCAGCGGTCCGATCCTGGCCAGCGACATCTACGACGGTGAGACCTATGACGCGCGCCTGGAGCGGCCGGGCTGGGCCGAACCGGGCTATGCCGACGGCGACTGGGCGGGCGTCCGCGTCGTGGCGCGCGACCCGACGACGCTGGTCGCGCCGAGCGGGCCGCCGGTGCGCCGCACCGAGTTGCTAGCGCCACTGAGCATCAGCCGCTCACCATCCGGCAAGACCATCGTCGATTTCGGGCAGAACCTGGTCGGGCGGCTGCGGCTGACGGTCCAGGGTGAGGCGGGCCAGACGGTTACCCTGCGCCACGCCGAGGTATTGGAGGACGGCGAGCTATGCGTGCGCCCGCTGCGCACGGCGAAGGCCACCGATTACTACACCCTGCGCGGCGGCGCGGCTGAGACGTGGGAGCCTCGCTTCACCTTCCACGGCTTCCGCTACGCCGAGATTGACGGCTGGCCGGGCGAACTGCGCCTCGACGACCTGCGCGCCGTGGTGTGCCACTCGGATATGGAGCGCGCCGGCTGGTTCGAGTGCTCCGATCCGCTGCTCAACCGCCTTCACCAGAACGCCGTGTGGAGCATGCGCGGCAACTTCCTCGACCTGCCTACCGACTGCCCGCAACGCGACGAGCGCCTGGGCTGGACCGGCGACATCCAGGTCTTCACCCCTACCGCCACCTTCCTCTATCATGCGGCGGGCTTCCTGCAATCGTGGCTGGCCGACCTGGCCGCCGAGCAGGCCGTAGCGGGTGGCAGTGTCCCCTTTGTCGTCCCCAATGTGCTGCACGACGGCGCAACGGCGCGGGCCGCGTGGGGTGACGCGGCGGTGATCGTGCCGTGGACGCTCTATGAACGCTATGGGGACGTGGGGCTGCTGGCAGCGCAGTACGCTAGCATGCGCGCCTGGGTTGATCACCTGGCAGGGTTGGCGGGGGAGAGTCGGCTATGGGACGAGGGCTTTCAGTTTGGCGACTGGCTGGACCCCAGCGCGCCGCCCCATCAGCCCTGGGCGGCGCGGACACCGATGCGCGTCGTCGCCACCGCCTACTTCGCCCACTCCGCCAATCTACTGGCGCGGGCGGCCAGGGTGTTGGGCCACGTCGAGGACGCGGCTCGCTATGCCGCGCTGGCCGCCGAGGTGCGCGCGGCCTTCGTCGCCGCCTACGTCTCGCCGGAGGGCATCGTCGAGGGCGACGGGCAGACCGGCTACGCCCTGGCCCTCCAGTTCGGCCTGCTGCCGGACGCGGCGCGGCGGGCGGCCGCCGCCCGCCGGTTGCTAGAGCTGGTCCGCGAGAACGGCTACCGCATTGGCACCGGCTTCGTTGGCACGCCCCTCATCGCCGATGCCCTGTGTGGCACGGGCCACCAGGATGCCGCCTTCCACCTGGTGATGCAGACCCAGTGCCCGTCGTGGCTGTATCCGGTGACGATGGGCGCGACCACCATCTGGGAGCGCTGGGACAGCCTGCTACCCGATGGCCGCGTCAACCCCGGCGAGATGACGTCCTTCAACCACTACGCCCTGGGCGCGGTGGCCGACTGGCTGCACCGCGTCGTCGGCGGCCTGGCCCCGGCCGCGCCCGGCTATCGCCACCTGGCGATTCGCCCTCGTCCCGGCGGCGGCCTGACCTACGCGGAGGCGCGCCACATCACACCCTACGGCCCGGCTGGCTGTCGCTGGCGCATCGCAGGCGAGAGCATCGAGGTCCAGGTGAGCGTCCCGCCCAACACCACGGCAACGGTCACGCTGCCCGGCCGCGCGGCGGAGTCGCTGGAGGTCGGATCGGGCACGCATACCTGGACGTATCGCTGGTCGACTACGTCAGATCAATGAGTCGGC
>JAHCIE010000393.1 GCA_026129385.1 Anaerolineae bacterium | reverse complement strand
ACAATCGCCATGCGTCCGCTCATGTTGATAGCGGTGCCGGTGGCAGGGCCGTTCATGAAGCAGAGCAGGTTGTCGGGGCCGAGGGGGTCTACCTTCGGGCCGCGCTCGAAGACGTAGCGGTCGCCGAGGCCGCGCGCACCGATGTAGAGGCGCGCCCACTCGTCGGGTACGGACTCGTATTCGATTTTGCCCTCGCTCAGATTGATGCGAGCGATGCGATCAGCATAGCCACCCAGCGCGGTCATTGTAGCCTCCTGTGAATTACGCGGCGAGGTTGGGCAGAGCGCCACAAAAGAGGAGCGGCGTTATGCGTGACTTGCATAACGCCGCTCAACCGGGACGGCTCGCGAGGTGAGCCGGTTATTCGGTCGACGTCTGTGTCTGACCATACGAATCTCCAACATAACCCATTCTACCGCCGGAGATAACAGCTTTTCGTGGAGGAATCGCCACCTGCTGTGGTGAGTCGGCCACGCGCCGGACACCGTGGGGTCCATACGAGACGTGGGTAGATGGGCTGCAAAATTGTCGGCGCTGGACCCCCAATGACGGTGGATCCAGGTACGGCTGATATCAGGAACCTTTCGCCGCCACATTCATGCCTGTCAGGGGCGAGCCACCGGCTGGCGGATAATGGTTTTCAGCTTCTCTGCTGCGGCGCGTCGCGGGTCGCCCAGGTAGATTTCGTGGTGCTTGCCGGCTGGGACGTAGCCCTCGGCGGCGATGAAGGCGTGTAGCCGCTCGATGGTCGGCGCCTCGGCGGCGTAGGGGCCGATGTGCATGATGTGCGCACTCAGGCCCTCAGCGTAGGTTTCGAGCCGCAGTCGTTCGATCGCCGGCGCGCCTTTGGCGCGGGCCTCGGCGCTGGCCTTGTCGAACCACTCGCGCGTCACGGCCTCCGGAGTCAGAATCATCATCGTCCATTGCCACGCCTCGCGGTCAGCAGCGAGGAACGCGCCCATGTCCTTCGCCCACCATAGTCCTTCCAGGGGTGGGACCGTGTAGTCAAGGACGGCCGCCTTCTTGAGGGCGAAACGAAGCGTGTAGGCGACGCTGTAGAGGGTCTGGACGGCTGCCTCGTAGGCTGGGGAGGTATTGGGGTCGCCCTGCCCGTCCAGCATGAGGTAGCTCAGCGGCGGCACATCGACCAGGATGGGCGCTGTGGCCGGTGCAGAGAAGAGAGTCTTGTAGGTTTTCTTGAGGTCGAGCGTGTCCATCGTATTTGATGTTATGCCTCCGCGAGTTCGGTCGCCTTCTCGCCCTTGCCGTGGGCAGCGGCCTTGGGGCTTTCGATACGCACCGCGCACACCTTATACTCCGGAATCTTCGCGATGGGGTCCAGGGCGAAGTCGTGGGTGAGCAGGTTGGCAGGCGCTTCCTTCCAGTGGAAGGCCAGGAACACGGTTCCCGGCGGGACGGTCTCGCTGAAGCGCGCCTGGACGCGCACCTGGCCGCGACGGCTGGTGATGAGGGCGGGGCCGCCGTCGCGCAGGCCGGCCGCCTGGGCGTCGACGGGGTTGACCTCGGCGTAGCCGCGCGACTCGCGCCAGTTGAGGCCCTCGCTACGGCGCGTCATCGTTCCCGTGTGGTAGTGCCACAGGATGCGGCCGGTACTCAGGATGAGGGGGTACTCGGCGTCGGTCGGCTCGGCGGGTAGCTTGGCGGTGATAGGGTGGAACTTGCCCTTGCCGCGCGTGAAAGCCTTCGTGTGCAGAATGGGCGTCCCAGGGTGGTCGTCGGTCGGGCAGGGCCAGGTGAGGCCGGCCCCCGCCAGACGCGCGAAATGGATGCCACCGTAGATGGGGGTCGTCTGGGCGATCTCGTCCATGATCGCCGCTGGCCCCGCGTAGTCCCAACGCCCCGCCGGGTGGCCCAGGGCCGCGTCGAGGTGCGTGCCCAGGGCGCATAGGATGCGCCAGTCGTCGTGCGCCTCGCCGGGAGACGGCAGGATGGGGGCGATGAGCTGGACACGACGCTCGGTGTTGGTAATCGTGCCGTCCTTCTCCATGGCCGAGGCGGCGGGCAGGACGACGTGGGCCAGGGCAGCGGTCTCGCTCATGAAGATGTCGGCCACCACTAGCAGGTCGAGGCTGCGCAGCGCCTGCTCAACGTGGCTCAGGTTGGGGTCGGACAGCATGGGGTTCTCGCCCATGATGAGCATGGCCTTAATCTTGCCATCGACGGCAGCGTGCATCATCTCGACAATGGTCAGGCCAGGCGTCGGCGGCAGGTCGGGCAGGCCCCACACCTGGGCTACGGCGCGGCGCTTGGCCTCGTCGGTGACAGGCTGGTAGCCACTGAGGACGTTGGGCAGCGCGCCCATGTCACACGCGCCCTGGACATTCGACTGGCCGCGGAGCGGGTTGACGCCTGTCGAGGGCTTGCCAATTTGCCCGGTAAGCAGGGCGAGGTTCGCCAGGGTGAGCACCATCTCGGTGCCATTGCTACGTTGGGTGATGCCCATGGCGTACAGGATGGTGGAGCGGCCGCGAGAGGGAGATTGGAGATCTGAGATTGGCGATTGCGCGCCGGCTGTCTCTAATCTCAAGTCTCTAGTCGCATGCTTCTCCCCCAGGGCGTAGATCCGTGCGGCCTTTTCGATGAGGTCGGCGGGGACGCCGGACATCAAGGAGGCCAGTTCAGGGGTGTAGCCCTCGACGGCGCGCGTGAACTCATCGAAGTTCTCAGTGCGCTCGGCGATAAACGCGGCGTCCGCCCAACCTTCACGCAGGATGACGTGGGCCATCGCCAGGAAGACGTAGATGTCCGTGCCTGGCTTGGGCTGCAAGAAGAGGCTGGCATGATCCACGAGGGGAATGCGGCGCGGGTCAATGATGACCAGATTCGCTCCCTGCTTGACCGCGCGTACCACTTCATAGCCAATCACCGGGTGGGACTCGGCCGTGTTCGAGCCGGTGATGAGGATGCAGTCGGCGTCGCGAATGTCGCGGACGGGATTCGTCATCGCGCCACTGCCGAAGGCCATCCCCAGACCCGTTACCGATGATGAGTGGCACAACCGCGCGCAGTGATCGACGTTGTTGGTGCCCAGGCTCGTGCGCATCAACTTCTGGAACAGGAAGTTGTCCTCGTTGGTGCAGCGCGCCGAGGCGAGGCCCGCTACGGCATCCGCGCCGTGGGCCTTAACGGTGTCGGCCAGCCCGGTGGCGGCAATGCTGAGGGCGGTGTCCCAAGATACAGGGACGAAATCGGTCTTGACGGTCATTGGGCGGCGGCCAGCGCCACCCGCTTGCGGGCGGGCGGGCGGCCCGCCGTTGCCGGCCGTTGAGGCGGTCCGCTCCATCAGGCCGAGACGCTCCAGCACGTCGCGGCGGACGAGGGGCTGGGTCAGGCGGTCGGGGTGGGTGGCGAAGTCCCAGCCGAAGCGACCCTTGACGCACAGGAACTCGCCGTTGACGGGGGCCTGCCGGAAGCCCTGGGCATACAGGATCTCGCCGTCCTTGACGGCGTACTCGACGGCGCAGCCTACACCGCAGTAGCCGCAAATGGTGCGCTTGCGCTGGAGTTCCCACTCACGGCCACGGCGCAGGCGCGATGTGGGCAGCAAGGCGGCGGTGGGACACACCTGGACGCAGCTGCCGCAGAAGACACACGTCGACTCGAGCATCGGGCCGTCGAAGGGTGTCGCGACGTGGCTGGTGAAGCCCCGGCCGCTGATGTCGATGGCGTTGCGGCCCACAACCTCGTCGCAGACGCGGACACATTTGGCGCACAGAATGCAGTATTGGTGGTCGCGGATAAAGAAGGGGTTGTCT
>JAHCIE010000392.1 GCA_026129385.1 Anaerolineae bacterium | reverse complement strand
CTGTCGGGCGGGACGACCTTCCCTCTGGCGCTGCCCGCTGGCGCGGTCAATGTGCGTTTCCAGGACGACGAGCTAGATGAGCAGAAGGTCCGCGACGGCGACCAACTCCGTATTGGGCTGGCCTGGCCGCCCGGCCACCGCCAACTCCTGCTGTCCTATGACCTGCCCTATCGCGGTCAGGCCAGTCTGACCCGCGCCTGGCCGTATCCTGTGAGCGATGCCAACGTTTTAGTGGCAGATGTTGGGTTGCAGGTTCAGGCGGAAGGCTTGCAGGTCAAACAGGCCACCCAACCCTCGGCTGGCGCCAACTACCTGACCTACGCGGCGCAGACCCTGCCGGCCGGTCGCCCCGTAACGGTACGCCTCAGCGGGACGCCCAGCCTGCAGCCGGCGTCAGGCAGCGCGGGGGGAACCTCCGCCGTCGGCGTGCGCGTACAGACGTCCTATCAGTCGTCCTTGCGCTGGATTGGCCTGGCGCTCGCCCTCGTCGCCCTCGTCAGCGCCCTGGCCTGGCCGCGTCTGCGGCGGGCGACAGTGAGTGGGCCGTCGAGCCTGGACATCGAGCGGGAACGGCTCCTGGACCGCCTGGCCGACCTGGACGACGCCTACACGGCGGGTGAACTCGCCGAGACGGAGTACCGCGTCCAGCGCACGGATGTGAAGGCGCGCCTGGTCCAGGTGATGCGAACTCAACGGGCCGGGGAGTAACGCCATGCCCGTGTATGTCGTTTTTGTCTATGGAGTGACCCTGGTTGGTCTGATTGGCTACGCCGCGTCCCTCTGGCTCCGCCAGTCGCGGCTCAAGCGTAAGCTGGAGGAGGACCAGGGGCAGCGTGAGAGGCAGGGTACCCAGCTATGACGATTGATCCGAGCAACGTCACGGCGTTTGCATTCGCGCTGGCCTTCGCGGCCGGCCTGGTATCGTTTTTGTCGCCGTGTGTTCTTCCCCTCGTTCCCGCGTACTTGAGCTACCTGGGCGCGGCCGCCATCGGCCCCGGTGGGATGGCCGTATCGGGCGGTGGCGTCGCTATCGCCGCGCGGCGCAACGTCTTTGTCAATGCCGTGTTTTTTGTCCTGGGCTTCTCGCTCATCTTCATCGCCCTCGGCGCGACCATCGGTGTGGTTGGTTTTGTCTTCCAGGACCTCGTGACGGGGCTGATGCGGGCGGGCGCGGCGCTGCTCATCGTCTTCGGGCTGCGCGTCGCCAGCGCCCGGCTCCGCGTGAGCCAGTGGGTCCTGGTGGGCATCCTGGCGGCGGTGGCGCTCTATGTCATCAAAGTCGGCTTCCCGCTGACCCTGGACGTGCGGGGCGTCCTGGACAGCCTGATGGTCTTTCTCATCGTCATGGCTGCCATCGAGATGCCCGCCCCCTTCCGCCTGCCCCTCAGTGTTGGCGCGGCCCTCCTCAACGTCTTTGGCAGCCCGTTTGGGCCGCTGGGGCCGCGCGGCATGGCTGCCCTGACGGGCGAGCCGGTGCGGCTGATCGCGCTGCTGCTGGAGACGGGCCTCATCTTCGCCATCGTCATGTTCTTGTCCCAGTCCGATGTCTTCTACATGGAGAAGCGGCTGGAGTTCCACACCGGCGAACGGCGCGGTGTCTGGAATGCCATGCTCATGGGCGCCATTTTTGGCGCGGGCTGGACGCCGTGCGTCGGCCCCAACCTGGCCGCCATCTTCACCCTCGGCTCGCAATCACAGACCGCGCTGCTAGCCTCGCTCCTGCTGGCCGTCTACTCGCTGGGGCTGGGCATTCCCTTCCTGGCGATGGCCCTGGCCTTTGACCGTTTTGTGCGCTGGATGCAGCAGATCAAGCGGCACATGAGCACGGTCACAGCCATCAACGGCGCGCTACTCGTCCTCATCGCCCTGCTCCTGCTCAGTGGGCGGCTGGCCCTGCTGGCCCAGCTTCAGACCCCGTGGTCTACCGTCCTATGAGCCGCGCCACTCGCGCCTGGGGCGTCGCCCTCACCGCCGTCGTCGTGCTGGTCGCCATCGCCCTGGGGGTCGGCGTCCTGATCGGCCGCCAGGGCACGCCAGGCGGTGCGGCCCGCGCCTCAGCCCAGCGGCCAACGAGTGTCGAGCGCGACCAACTCGCGCCTCTGTTCGCCCTGCCGAATACGACTGGCGAGACGGTCGCCCTGTCCTCGCTGGAGGGCCAGGTGGTTCTGGTCAACTTCTGGGCGACGTGGTGCCCGCCCTGTCGCGACGAGATGCCCGTCATCCAGGTCACGCATGAGAAGTACGCGAGTCGGGGCTTTCGCGTGCTAGCCGTAAACGTCCAGGAGACATCCGCCCAGGTCGAGGCGTATGCCCGCGAGTTGGGGCTGACCTTCCCGCTGCTGCTCGACCAGCGCGGCGACGTGACCCAGACCTACCGCGTCCAGAACCTGCCGCGCAGCTTCTTCCTGGACCGCCAGGGCCGCGTCGTGCGTATCCACCCAGGCGAACTGACGACCGACACGATGGAGAAGTATCTCAAAGAGTTGTTGTGACGCCTGTGCAAACACACCGCCGATTGAAATCGGGGCTGTGGAGCCTTCGGCTGACCGTCCGCCTACGCGGACGTCGTCTACGTCGGCGCAGGCCGACGCTCGGCGGTACGCCCTATAGCCCCGACTTCTAGTCGGAGGTTGGTTATGCGCCATGTGACCCTGTACACGAAACCCGGTTGTCACCTGTGCGAGGCGGCGGAAGCCCTCCTGGGGCGGCTGGCGGCTGAGGTTCCGCTGGCGGTCACGGCTGTCAATATCGCCGAGGATGAGGCGCTGCTCGCCCGCTACAGCGAGCGTATTCCGGTAGTACGAGTGGGTGAGGTGGAATTGGCCGCGCCGCTGAGCGAGTTCAAGCTGCGGCGTGCCCTGGCAAGAGGGATGGTCTGATATGCGTTGGGCGTGGCTTCTCGCCGTGTTGCTCGTCCTCGTCGTGCCCTCGGTCAGCCGGGCGGCCGGTCCGTCCGATGCCCCGCCTCAACTCTATCTGCCCGCCCGCCATGTCTGGCAGTCGCGCAACAACTGCGGCCCCTCAGCGGTGGCGATGGCCGCCAGCGTCTTCGGCATCACCGTAGACCCGGAAGCCGCTCGTTGGGCGCTGCGCCCGGAACCGGAAAGCGTGGGCATGGACGCCGCCCGCGTCCCGCGCTATGTCGCCACGCTGGGCCTGGCCGCCCGCCCCCGCGTCAACGGCAATCTGGACGTGGTGCGCCGCCTGGTCGCCAACGATGTCCCTGTCATCGTCGAACAGTGGCTGTCGGCGCAGCAGCGCCTCGAGCATTACCGTGTGGTCGTCGGCTATGACACCCTCGGCCACCGCGTCCTGGTCCACGACTCGACGCTCGGCCCCTACGTCTGGCTGAGCGAGGCCGAGTTTCAGACCCTCTGGACCCCCACCGGGCGTCCCTACATCCCCATCTATCTTCCCAACCAGGAAGCGACCGTCCGCGCCATTATCGGTGGAGACTGGGATGATGCTACGATGTACCGAGGCGCGGTGGAGCGGGCCGTCGCCGACGTCTGGGCGACGCCCAACGATGCCTGGGTCTGGGCGCGGCTGGGCAAGTTCGCCTACGCTGTAGGCGACTCGCGCACCGCGCTGACGGCCTGGGGCTACGCCGAGATGCTCGACCTGCCGCAGGGCGAACTCTGGCTGCCCGGCTGGATGGCCGCCGCCGCCCTGGACGCGGGCGACCCGGCCGCCTGGCCCTCGGGGCCGTTCGAGGCGGTGGTCTGCGTCAACATGGTCCACATCAGCCCCTGGGCGGCGACCGAGGGGCTCATGGCC
>JAHCIE010000391.1 GCA_026129385.1 Anaerolineae bacterium | reverse complement strand
GGCCACGACTCCCAGTCGCGGGATGACATGTCAGGTCTGCCCGCGATGGGCACAGCCTCTGCGTGGCATGCAGGCTTAGTTGTCGCCGCGATGGAGGAGGGGGAGGAATTGCTGGGCGGCGGGCGTGGGGGTGGGCGTGATGGTCAGGGGGGGCGGCGGGGGGCCGCGGAGGGCGGTGACTCCGCCGCCGCGTGTGCCGAACCAGCGTGTCCCATCGGGGGCGATGCCGATGGCTGACACGCTATCTGCGCCAAGCTGACCGCCGGTATTGGCGGCGGTATACACAGTCCACGCGCTGCCCTCGGCGGCGCGCCGCACCAGGCCGGCCGTCGTACCGACCCAGACGTCGCCGCTGCTGTCGACAGCGATGGCCTGGACGGAGGCGGCGGGCAGCACGTTCCCATCGCCCAGGAAGGTCTGCCACACGCCGTCGGTGGGATGGGCCATATTGAACTCATAGCGGCTGACACCACCCGGCTGCCCTGTTCCTGGATCGGCGGCGAAGCCTACCCAAAGGACGCGGTGGTCGGTGGGCGAGCGGGGGTCGATGGCGAGGCTGGTGATGCGGTCACCGCCCAGGCCAGACGTCGCAGCAGTGAAGGTGCGCCGCAGGCGATAGGGGCGCGATGCGGCATCGAACAGGGTGATACCGCCGCCCCACGTGCCGGCCCAGACGTGGCTGTAGGGCAGGAGGGCGTCGCCGACCAGGGCGCGCACGTCCGCTGCGCCGAGGCCCTGGGCCGGGGTGAAAGTAAAGACTTCTTTGCCCTGCCACATGCCGTGGACCCCATCCGACAGCCCGTACCAATGGGAGTTGTTGACCACGGCGATGGCCTGTACGGCGCTCGTGGGTGGCTGCCAGACCAGGGGCGAGAACTGCCAGAGCAGGCTTTCCTTGTTCGGGCAGTGGGTGCTGAGGCCGGCGCTCGTGCCGATGAGGATACGCCCGCGCGGCATGATGAACAGAGCCGGGATGGTGTCGGCGGCGAGCTTCACACCGGGGGTGGCGTGGGTGACGGTCTGCCAGGTTGTCCCGTCCCACCAGCTCAGGCCGCCACCCGCGCTGCCGACCCAGACAGTATGAGCGAGGGGGGAGCCATAGGTGATGCAGGCGTTCTCGATACCCGTCGAACTGATGTCAGTGGCGCGGATCGCCAGCACATCATTCGAGCCAAGGCCGTCGGCGGTGGTGAAATGCCGCCACCCCGAGGGGCCAGGCGCCGTGGGACTGGCGGAGGGCGTTGCCGCGACAGCCGCGGGCCGCACACTGGGCGGTGGGCTGGCTGTCAGGCCGCGCGGCCTGACCGTAGCAGGCGGTGAGGCGGGTGGCGGCCCACAGGTTGCCGCCAAGAGGGCCAAAAGCGGCAGCAGCAGCGCGAGCCATCGATGGGTGCTTGATGGAGGGGTCATCCACATGGCGCGCTGCCTCTCCTCGGTGGGGCGGCGATGGAAGGAGGGACAATTATAGCCCAGAAAGGAGGCAAGCGGGTCATGAAATGAAAAATGAGTGTTAAATGTTTGGCCTTGTGCCGCGACGACTGTAAAATTGGGGCGCTGCGCGGCACGCCCGCGCCCATCATGGCGATAAGGAGCTACTATGGCGGACCGCAGAGGCCGGGGTCTCTACTTCGAGGAGTTCCAGGTTGGCGATGACATGATCTCGCCGGGCCGCACGGTCACGGAAACGGATATTGTGCAGTTTTCCGGGCTCACGGGCGACTGGACGCAATTACATAGTGACGCGGTGTGGGCGGCTGAGACGCCTTTCGGCCAGCGTATTGCCCACGGCGCGCTCGGGCTGAGCATGGCGACTGGGCTGCTGGCGCGCATGGGTGTTATCGAGGGGACCGCACTGGCATTCCGGGGCATCGACGAGTGGAAGTTCAGCAAGCCGATTTTCATTGGCGATACGATCCACGTGGCGGCCCGCGTCGTCGAGACGAAGGCCGTGCCGCGTTTGGGCGGCGGCCAGGTCATTCTGGCCGTCAGCGTTGTTAATCAGAAAGGTGATGTTTGCCAGCGCGGGCTGTGGAACGTGCTTATCCAGGCGGAGGAAGGTCCAGGATGATGAGTCTGGAGCCACGTGTCGTGCCGATCAGCGTGCCAACGCCGTTTCCTGTTGGCCCGGTGAATGCCTATCTGATCGACGGCGAGCCACTGACCCTGGTCGACGCGGGGCCAAAGACCGAAGTAGCCTGGGACGCGATGCTGGCTGGGCTGGCAGACTACGGCCGGCGCATCGAGGATGTGGGCCAGATTGTGCTGACTCATGCCCACATGGACCACTATGGCTTGCTGAGGCGCGTGGTAGCGGTGTGCAACGCGCCGGTGCTGGCGCATCCGCGCGCCAAGTTGTGGTTGGACGATACGCCGGGTGAGTGGGCGAGGCGGGGCCGCTACTTCTCCGAGTTCTGGGCGCGTGCTGGAGTGCCGGCTGAGCGCCGCCTGCGCATGGAGCAGGCCCTGTCTGCCAGCGTCGACTATGCCGAGTCGCTCATGCCCGGAGCGGTGGTGCGCACAGTGCACGATGGCGACGTGGTTCAGATGGGTGGCGTGCCGTGGCGGGTCCTATATACGCCGGGTCACGCCGGTAGCCATATCAGCCTGTATGAGCCGCAGTCGCAGCAGATGATCGCGGGCGATCACCTCTTGCTCAAGGTTAGCTCCAATCCTCTGCTGGAACCGCCGATTGGCGTTCAACAGCGCGCTCGCAGCCTGGTGGACTACATTGCCTCGCTGAAGCGCGTGGCCGAGATGGATATCCGCGTGGCCTGGGGGGGGCATGGCCCGCCGGTACTGAATCATCGCGCGCTCATTGATGAGCGGCTTGCGCACCATGCGGAACGGACGGAACAGGTAGCGGGCCTGCTGACGGGGGGGCCCCGCACGGCGTATGAGCTGACGCTGGACCTGTTCCCACAACTACCCACCAGCGCCGTATTCCTGGGGCTGTCGGAGGTGGTGGGCCATCTTGATGTGCTGGAGACGCAGGATCGGGTGCGCGAGTGGGAGAGCGACGACGGCCTGGTCAGGTATGAACTGCTGATCGACTCAGCCGAGGCAGTGGACGGCCTGGAGTAGCACAACCGCGTGTGAGCGCGGTTGTGCTGTGTCAGAGGATGGACGGGTAGCGGCTAGATACTGGGGTCGTTACTGGCGGCGGGCGCTTCGTCGGCCTTGTCCTTGGCGGGCGCGCCGGGCGTCTGCTCTTCGGTGATATACTTCGCCAGTTGCTGATTCAGACCGGCGATGCCCTTGGCGAAGATGGATAGCACCTGCTGCGCCGGCTTGGCCTGCACGACGTCACCGGCGACTCGCTTGGCCTGGGCGCTGAACTCTTGGGCCGCCTCAGGAACCTTGGCGTCCTTCAGCGCTGTCTCGGTCTGGCTGCGCAGCGTGCCGAAGCCACGGCGCAGTTCCTGCTCCAGGTCCTTGGTCTTCTCGCTACTGGCGAGGCCGCGGACGGCTTGCTCCAGCGTGTCGGCCAATTCGCGTAGGTCGTGGGTCAGGTCGGGGCGCGCTTCGCCCCTGGCTGGCTCTTGCGGGGTGTTCGGCGTTGTGTTCGTCGGCTCGGTCATAGGGTCCTCCAGCCAGAGTCGCGCGGGTTGCGTCTGGCATAGTTTGTCCAGGATAGGCTACTGACACTCTATACGAAGGATGGGCGAGAAGGTTGCAGCGTTGGGTAACTTGCCCAGGGACCGAAGATACGGTAGGATAGTGGGACTGTCGAGAAGGCATAGGTATCATGACACAGGAATGCTCGGACGCGAAGACTAAGGCGGTGG
>JAHCIE010000390.1 GCA_026129385.1 Anaerolineae bacterium | reverse complement strand
GTGGCAAGTTATCTCGCCCATCACTGGCCGGGCCATCTACTGCCTGGCGCGCGACCCTCTCGACCACCACACCATCTACGCCGGTACCCAGGGCGGCCTGCTGCGCTCCGATGATGCGGGCCGCACGTGGCGGTCGTCGGGCCTCGACGGGCGCATCGTGAAGGCGCTGGCGGTCAGCCCCACCCGGCCCGGCGTCGTCTTCGCCGGTGTGAAGCCCGCCGCTCTCTTCCAGTCTGAGGACGGCGGCGCGACGTGGCGCGAGTCAGCCTCCTTCCGCCGGATACGCGGGCGGCGGCTGTGGTTCTCGCCGGCCGAGCTGCCCTTCATCGGCTACGTCCAGGCTATCGCCCCCTCGCCCACCGACCCGAATCGGGTCGCCGTCGGCATCGAATTCGGCGCGACTCTCCTCAGCGTCGACGGCGGGGCGACCTGGACCGGCCACCGTCCGGGCGCGCTGCGCGATTGTCACTCCCTCACCTTCCACGCCCGGCGGGGCGAGTGGCTGTACGAGGGCGGCGGTACCGGCGGCGGCCACGCCTTTAGCCGCGATGGCGGGCAGACGTGGTCCAGGACGCAGTCGGGCCTGGACCGCCACTACGGCTGGGCGGTGGCCGCCGATCCGGAGCGGCCTGAGGTGTGGTATCTATCCGCATCCCCAGGCGCCTCCAAAGCGCATAGCGAGAACAACGCCCAGGCCGGCATCTTCCGCCACGACGGAGCGCGGTGGCTGCGGCTGACCGGTGGCCTCCCACAGCCCTTGAATCACATGCCTTACGCCCTCATCACCGACCCGGCGCAGCCGGGGCACGTATACGCCGGCCTGAGCAACGGCGACATCTGGCACAGCGCGGATCACGGTGATCACTGGCGGCAGCTGCCGGTCAACCTCGGCGGCGTCCATCGCTCCCTGATCATGCTCTGACGCCGCCGCTTATTCCCCCGCCCTATCCGCCTGTCCCTGACGCGCCAGCACCGCCACCGCGCCCAGCAGCAGCGCGCCCCCTACCACCCCCCATGGCCCCAGCCGCTCGTGGAACAGGACCACCGCCAGCAGCGTCGCCGTCAGCGGCTCCAGCAGCGTGATGGTACTGGCCGCCGTCGCCGAGGTGGTGTGCATCCCGCGCAGGAACAGGGCATAGGCCAGGGCCGTCGGCACGCAGCCCAGGTACACCAGCAGCCCCCAGCCCGTCGCCGGGTAGCTGACCACGAAGCCGGTCCCCAGGGCGAAGGGCAGCAGCAGCGCCGACGCCGTGGCGAAGCCCAGCGTGGTCGTCTGCAACGGGTGGCAGCGGCCCGCCAGCGCGCGCCCGAACAGCGTAATCAGGGCGTAGCCTGCCGCCGACCCCAGGGCCAGCAGCACGCCGACGAGCAGCGCCGAGCCGTCCCGCGCCGTGCGCAGGTCGATGAGGAGCGCGGTTCCCAACAGCGCCAGACCCAGCGCCAGCAGCGTCGGGCGCGTCAGCCGCTCGCGCAGCACCCCCGCCGACACCAGCGCGACGATGACCGGCGCGAGGCACAGCGTCACCAGGGCGGCGATGGCCACCCCGGCGCGGGCGATGGCGGCGAAGTAGAGTACCTGGTATAGCGCCACCAGCGCGCCCAGTCCGACAATCAGGAGCAGGTCGCGGCGTGGCAGGGCCAGACTGCGCCGGCCGAACAGCCGCCAGCACGCCAGCGCCAGCAGCGGCAGCGCGAAGGCGAGGCGAAAGAAGCCGATGGACAGGGCATTGGTGGCGGTCAGGGCGTAGAGAGTCTGCGTCGTCGGGCCGACCGTGCCCCAGAACACGGCGGCCGAGATAATGAGCCACACGCCGCGGGTCGAGCCGGGGCGGGCGTTGAAGTTCCGCATCGAGGTTTCATCCTTTCCACAGGCGACGATGGGAGACCAGCCGACACGTGGGCAGGATGGGCAACACCAAACGCGCGCATCACCGGATGCGCGAAATCAACAGGGGGAGTGGCCGTCCTGCCCTAGCGGGAGGCGGTGGCCGGTGGGGGAAGAACCGCGTGACGAACGCGCGACAGCGGGTAGCGCATGGGTAGGTGTCCTTGACGTTCACGAAGCGATGGGGGTAGTGTACTCAACTCCCATCCGCCGCGCAACTCAGGCGCGGCCCCGCTTTGCGGCATGAGCAACGACTGTCACCCTGGCGCAGTTGTGCTATAATGCAGACACCCATCCAGACAGCGGCGGAGCCAGCGATTGCATGCGCCTCTTCATCAGCTACTCCCGTGACGACAAGGCCTGGGTCTACACCCTGCGCGACGCCCTGCGCGCTGACGCCGACCACGACGTGTGGATTGACCGACGCCTCGTCCCGGCCCAGGACTGGTGGCAGACCATCCTCGACAACGTCGCGGCCTGCGAGTGCTTCGTCTACGTCCTGACCCCCATGTCCGTCGCGTCCATCTACTGTCGGGCGGAGCTAGACTACGCGCTGGCTCTCAACAAGCCTGTCCTGCCCCTCATGCTGAAGCCCTGTGACATCCCCGCCAGCATCAAGCACATCCAGGTTCAGGCCATCACCGACGACATGAGCCTGGACAAGGTACTGCTCCGCGTGGAGAGGGGGCTGCACGCAGTCCAGCGGGGCCTCGACCAGGGCAGGTACGCGCCGGTCAGCGCCCCGCGCCCGGCCCAGCCGACGCCGGCCGCCGAGCCGCAGCAGGTCGCCGAGGTGTACCTGCTGGCCGAAGAGGCCGCCGCTGACAACAACATCTCCCTGGCCGAGCAACTCTTCAAGCAGGTAATGGTCGCCGATTCGCAGGGCTGGGGCGTGGCCGCCGCCGAGCGGCTGGCCGAGCTGCGCCTGGAACGCGACCGCAGCCGCGATTACCTGGTGATCGTGCGACTGGCGCGGAACCCCGCGCAGGCCAGCGGCGCCCGCGCCGCCGCCAGGGCCTACGTTCACAAGTACGGCGCGGACCACGACCCGAACGCGCTCCTGGCCGCGTTGCTGGAGGCGGCCGCGCCGCCGGCGCAGGATGCGCCGGCCGCGGCTCACTGGGTCGCGCTACGCCAGACGCTGGGCAGTCGCCTCAGCCTGGACGAGCTGCGCGACGCTGCCCTCGACCTGGGCATCGACTACGAAGGGTTGGAGAAGGGCGAACTGATTCGCCGCCTGATTTTGAGCCTGGCACAGCGCGGCCGGCTCGACCAGTTGCTCGCCTGGCTTCGCCAGCATCGCCCCGACATCGACACGACGCCGTTGGCGCCGCCGCCGTCGGATCCAGCGCCAACACAGCCGCCCACGCCGCCCCCCACTGCCCCAGCCGCCCCACATCTCGGCGACCGCATGGACGACAACGGCGTGACGATGGTCTACGTGCCGCCGGGCACGTTCACGATGGGCGGCGACGACATCACCGATGACGAGAAGCCGCCCCACGAGGTCGTCATCCGGCGTGGCTTCTGGCTGGACCTGACGCCGGTCACCAACGCCATGTACGCGCGGTTCGTGGAGGCGGGTGGCTACAAGAAACGAGACTTCTGGACCGAGGCTGGCTGGGAGTGGGTCCAGCAGCAGAAGAAGACTGGGCCGGTAGACTATGAGGGCTTCACGGCTCCCCGCCAACCGCGGGTCGGCGTGACCTGGTTCGAGGCGTATGCCTACGGCCGCTGGCGGGGCGGCCGGCTGCCCACCGAGGCCGAGTGGGAGTGGGCGGCGCGCGGGCCTGAGAATCGCGTCTATCCGTGGGGCAATGATTTCGACGCTGCCCGTGTCGTCTACGATCAGAACTCCGGCGGCAAGACGGCGACCGTCAACGCCAGCACCCGCCTGGCTGGAGCATCGT
>JAHCIE010000039.1 GCA_026129385.1 Anaerolineae bacterium | reverse complement strand
GCACCGGCGCTGTGACAACCCATACACGGCGGACCACCGTTGGTTAATCGCTGCGCGCCGGTAAAGAGCGCCTTGCCATTGGCAGTGTCGCCCGCTGATGATTCGGGAGCCGCCGGCGCGGTGGACGCGCTGGCCTGACCCGCGCCCAAAAACGCGATGAGTGACGCGACCTGGGAGTCGGTCAGCCCCAGATTCGGCATTGGAATATTGTTGTATTGCGCAAGGAGTTGCATTGCCGTCGGGTCTTTAGCGGCCAGCATCTGGTCGGGCGCAGTCATCCATTTGGTCAACCACGCCGGGTCACGCTGGGTCGTCACACCCTGTAGGTCGGGGCCTACCAACGGGCCTTTGCCGATGGTGTGACACGCGACACACTTTTCGGTGAAGAGCTTTTGCCCCTCGTCGGCGGATTGCGCCGGCGGCGCGGCCGTCGCAACGCTACCGAAGGCGAGCGCCCCCACAGCGAGCAACGCGAGTACCTGGATGGCAAGACGTGTTCTAAAAATCGCTAGCCTACACATCTAACCTATCTCCCTGAGATAAATCCGCACCGCGAGCGGCTCGCGCGACGTTTCAGATTACGCCATCGCCGCCAGGCGTTCCAGGTCGAGCAGTGTGATCTCCGTGCGTTCGATGCGCACGATGCCTTCCTCCTCCAACTTCTTGAGCGATCGCCAGGCGACTTCGCGCACTGTGCCCGCCAGCGACGCAAACTCTTGCTGCGATAGCGTGCGTTTCACATGAATGCCATCGGCCTGGCGCGTGCCCTCGTGTTGCGCCTGATCGAGGAGAATCCGACAAATACGTGCCGTGACATCTTTGAAGGCGAGGTCACTCGCCAGCATCGCCAGGGTTCGCAAACGGGCGCTGACGGTATGCAAGACGGCCGAAAGAAGGGGCGGGGTATTCCAAATCAAGTCGCGTGCGGTACTGCTCTCGACAAAATAAAGCGTCACCTTGCCGCGCGCAAGCGCAGAGCAAGCATGCGGGCCGTTATCCAGAAAAGGTACCAGGTCAAGCGGGTCGCCGGCGCCGACAATAGCGAGGAGTTGTTCTTTGTCATGGCGCGTCTGAACCAGTTTGGCCTGGCCGACCTTGACGATGTACAGGCCCAAACACGGGCTGCCCTCGCGGAAGATAAGGCGGCGATTGCCGAACGTGCGCTCCTGCATCGAGCTTCTGCCAGCGCCGCGAGGGCGCTTTTTACTGCTTAGAAGCCAGGAAGGGATCGTCTTCAATTCCTCTATAGTGGAGTCACGCATCGCTCAATCCTGCGGAAAAGATACTGAGCCGCAAGGACTTGCGGCTCAGTATATGGTATGTGTGACCAAAATACTACCAAAAAAGTCACACTCTCAGGCCATGCCCTTGAGTCGCTCCAGGCTCAGAATCACAATCCGCTTGCCCTGGGCGTCGATCACGCCCGCACGCTCGAGTCGCAAGAAATCATGCGCGATCATCTGCGACGTTGCACCCAACATGCTGGCGAGCAACTGCTGACTCACGCCTAAGTCCAATTCGACACCTTGCGCGGTGACGCGCCCACGCTCGTCTGCGTAGGTTAACAGGAGATCGATCAGGCGAGAAGAGGAACAGCGGAGCGCCAGGCCAGAGGAGAGTTGCATCAGATAACGGGAATGGTTCGCCAGCACGCGCGCGAACAGGGTCACCATGCCCGCGTGGTCGGCAGCGATGTCCAGCGCGCGCTGGCGGTCGATGAAGTAGATAGTTGTGTCATCCAGCGCTTGAGCGTTCGCAGGGCACTTGTCACCGTCGAACAACGGGCACGCGCCCATGCACGGCAGACGATCCAGGCGCGCGATACAGAGTGTGAATTCGCGCCCCGACGGCGCCATGCGATATAGTCGTACCCGCCCGCGCCGCACAAACCACAGGCCGGGGCTTGGCTCACCCTGCGCAAAAATGATCGTGCGGGGGGTATAGTCACGCGCGGTGATCATCTCGCGCACGAGAGCCAGCTCGGTATCATCAAACTCGGCGAAGAGGAAGATCGAGCGTAGATCTTCTATGGTGACGTTCATCGCACCCTCGCCTCAAGCCACGATGGCCATCGTCGTTGGCGATATTATACCGCGCTGTACCACCCGAAGGGAAGTGAGTGGTCTGTTGCTTGAGGCGTCAAGCGATGGTGCGGGGTCCGTTCAGCTTGAAGGGCCAGGGAAGAGCGACTACAATAGCGGAACTATGCTGACGCCTCCCGCTCCCTCCCTCGCCCACCGCATCGCCGAGCGCCTGGGCGCGCTCCCCCAGGTGGAGGCGGTAGCGTTGGGTGGCTCGCGCGCAAGCGGGGCTACCGACGCTATGTCGGACATCGACATCTACGTCTACACGCGCGGCGACGTTCCGCTGGCCGACCGCCGCGCGCTGGTGGAGGCGCTGGGCGGGGCCTCCCGCGCCAGCCTGGGCCTCACCTTCTGGGGGCCGGGAGACGAGTGGCTTCACGCGCCCACGGGCCTCGAGATCGACCTGGTCTACTTCGACGCTGACTGGATAGCGGCGGAACTGCGCCGTGTGCTTCACGACCACCAGGCGAGCCTCGGCTACTCCACCTGCTTCTGGCACACGGTCCGCGCCTCGCAACCGCTGCACGACCCGCGCGGCTGGTACGCCGCCTTGCAGGCCGAGAGCCACGCGCCCTACCCCGAGCCGCTACGGCGCAACATCGTCGCCCTCAACCATCCCGTGCTGCGAGACGTGATTCCCTCGTACTATGCCCAGATCGAGAAGGCCGTCGGGCGGGGCGATCTCGTTAGCGTCAACCACCGCCTGGCGGCCCTGCTCGCCAGCTATTGCGACATCCTGTTCGCGGTCAACCGCGTCCTGCATCCGGGCGAGAAGCGGCTGGTCGAGCAGGCCGTCACCCTCTGCGCGACGCTGCCAGCGGCAATGGCTGACGATGTGGCGGCGGCGCTGCGGGCGGCGGGCGCGCCGGATGAGCATCTGCTCCAACACGTCACGCGCCTGCTCGACCGCCTGGATGCGTGGCTGGCGGGCCAGGGGCTGGACAGGCTGGGGGATGCGGTCTGAGATGCGCAACCCATAGGAGAACATCGCATGACAGAGGCAGTGGTATCGCAGTTGACGGAAGTCCACGACACGGAGATTCTGACCCAGGCGCGGGCAGTGCTGGATGCCTGTCGGGATGGGCGGGCGATGCAAGACGCCGTCGTCGCCGCCGTGCGGCGCAACGAGCAGTGGCGCGGCGAGCAGTGCATCAACCTCCTCGCGCCTGAAGCGCCGACCAGCCCGGCCGTCCGCGCGCTGCTGGCATCGGAGGTTGGCACGCGCGCCGCCGAGGGCCACATCGGCAAGGTCAACCGCTGGTTCGCCGGGACGAAGTACATCGACGAGATCGAGGCGCTGTGCGTCGAGCTGCTCAAGCAGGCCCTGCGCGCCCGCTACGCCGACCACCGCCTCGTCGCCAGCATGATCGGCAACCTGGCCGTGTACACCGCGCTGACCGAGCCGGGCGACGTCATCATGAGCATCGCGCAGCCCTTCGGCGGCCATTCCAGCAACCGCTGGGATGGGCCGGCCGGCGTGCGCGGGCTGAAGATCGTCGACGTGCCCATGAACCCCGACGAACTGGTGGTGGACCTGGACCTTTTCCGCAAGGTAGCGCCCCTGGTGCGGCCAAAGCTCGTCGCCGTGGGCGCGTCGATGACCCTGTTCCCCTTCCCACTACGTGAGATGAGTGAGGTCATCGCGGAGTGGGGCGGCAAGCTCTACTTCGATGGCGCGCACCAGATCGGCCTCATCGCGGGCGGCCAGTTCCAGGATCCGCTACGCGAGGGCGCGGTGGCGCTGACTGGCTCGGCGGGCAAGACCTTTAGCGGGCCGCAGAGCGGCATCATCGTCTGGGATGACCCGGCGCTGACCGAGCCGCTGACCCACGCCATCTTCCCCGTCCTGGCGGCCACGCATCAGGTTAACCGCGTCGCCGCGCTGGCCGTCTCGGCGGCCGAGATGATTGAGTTCGGCCAGGCCTACATGGCCCAGATCGTCCGCAACGCCCAGGCCCTCGGTGCGGCGCTGGAGCGGCGCGGCATTCGCGTGCTCGGCGCGCGCAAGGGCTACACGCGCACGCATCAGGTCATCGCCGACGTGCGGGCCTACGGCGGCGGCCTGGACACGGCGCACCTGCTGGCGCGGGCCAACCTTGTCACGAACAAGAACCTCATCCCCGGCGACAGCGCGGCCGATTGGGACCGGCCAGGCGGCTTGCGCCTGGGGACCATCGAGGTAACGCGCTACGGGATGCGCGAGCCGGAGATGGACGTCATCGCCGACTTCATGGGCCGTATCCTGGTCGAGGGGCAGTCGCCGGCGACGGTCATGGAAGACGTGGTCGACTTCCGCCAGGGCTACCAGACCCTGTACTACAACTTCGACCACGGCCTGCCACCGCAGTGAGTGCTATGCCGCGCCATATCGCCTTTCTGCGCGCCATCAACGTCGGCGGGCACACCGTCAAGATGGACGCGCTGCGTCGGTTATTCGAGGAGCTGGGCTTCGAGGGCGTCGAGACCTTCATCGCCAGCGGCAACGTCGTGTTCGAGACGGCGGAGACGGACGCGGCGGCGCTGGAGCGGCGAATTGAGGCCCACCTGCGCGACGCCCTCGGCTACGACGTGGCGACGTTCCTCCGCCGCGACGCTGAGGTGGCGGCCGTGGCCGCCTACCAGCCTTTCCCGCCGGCCGAGATGGCAGCGGCTATGGCGCTGTACGTCGGCTTCCTGGGCGACGCCCTCGACGAGGCATCGGTGGCGAAGGTGCACGCCTTCGCCACCGACATCGACGTGTTCCACGTTCACCAGCGCGAGATCTACTGGGCGTGTCGCCGGCGGCAGAGCGAGTCGACTTTCTCCAACGCGGTCCTGGAGCGCGCCCTGCGCCGACGGGCCACCTGGCGCGGCATCAACACGCTACAGCGGCTGGCGGCGAAGTACCCGCCGCGCGGCGGCTGAGGCGCGGGGACGCCTGCGTTTGCCGGGCCAGGCCGAAGCGTGTAACATAGCCTGCCCGTCGCCCCCGACGAGCCACCCGTCACCGCAAGCGATGCGCCCCAGGCCCGCCAGCGCGGCGGCGCAGGCATGCTCCTGGTAGGGCTGCTCGTGGTGGCGGCGGTGGCGGGCGGCGCACTGTTCGCCCTGCGCGGCCGATCGCCGAGCGAGGCCGGCGCGACGAGCGCGGCGTCAGCGGCGGGACAGGGCGCGTCGCCGAGGGCCACGCCCTGCTTCTGGCGTCCGGCGTCACGCCCACGCTCACACCGCCCACCGCCTTGAACGTCTCGCGGACGGCGGCCCGCTCGGTCAAGCCACCATTGCGGGTGGACGCGCGAGGGCAGGCGCACATGGCGTGGGAAGCTCAGGACGACACGCGCGACATCTACTACGCCAGTGTCCCCTGAGTTCACAACCTACCCTGCGTCGCCCAGCGTCCGCAACCGACGCAGGATGGCGGCGCGCTCCACGTCGTTTCGCGTCAGGTCGAGGGCGGTCTGGTAGGCGCGGCGGGCGGCGTCTGTCTGCCCCGCGCGGCGCAGCATGTCGGCGCGCGCCAGGTGGTAGGGGGCGTAGCCGTCCAGGTCGCCGCCCGGCGCTACGCCGGACAGGATGGCGAGGCCCTTGTGCGGGCCATAGGCCAGGGAGACGGCCACGGCCTCGTTGAGGCGGATGACCGGCGTGTCGATGTGGCGGCGTAGCTCGCGGTACAGCGCGGCGATCTGCGGCCAGTCAGTATCCCCGGCTCGATCCGCCTGGGCGTGCAGGGCGGCGATGGCAGCCTGAATCTGGTAGGGGCCGGGCCGCCGCATGTGCAGCGCCTTGTCCAGCAGCGCCAGGCCCTCGTGGATGTTGCGCTGGTCCCACTGCCGGCGATCCTGGTCCTCCAACAGCACCATCTGGCCGCCGGGGTCGAGGCGAGCGCGACGCCGCGAATGCTGTAACAGCAGCAGGGCCAGCAGGCCGACCACCTCGGCGTAGCCGCGCTCGGCCACGTCAGTCACCTCGCCACGAATCAGCCCCTCCAGCGCCCGCGCCAGTCGAATCGCTTCCTCGCACAGTTCCTGGCGAATCAGGGCATCGCCCGCCGTCGCCGCGTAGCCCTCGGTGAAGACAAGATATAGCACCGCCAGGACCGACTCCAGGCGTTCGGCCAACAGGTGCGCGGGCGGAACCTGGTAGGGGATACCCGCATCGCGAATCTTGCGCTTGGCGCGCACGAGGCGCTGGGCCATCGTCGGCACGGGCGTCAGGAAGGCGGCGGCTACCTCGGCCGTGGTCAGGCCGCCCAGGCTGTGCAGCGTCAGCGCGACCTGCTGGTCGGGGGGCAAGGCGGGGTGGCAGCAGGTGAAGATGAGTTTGAGCCGCTCGTCGGGAATCTCGCCCAGGGCCTGAATCTCATCCTCGATGGAGGGGCCAGGGTCGGGCAGCGCGGCCAGCGGCTCGTCGTCGAGGGGTGTGGCGCGGTCACGGCGGCGGCGGTCGATGGCCTTGCGGCGAGCCGTGACGGTCAGCCACGCGCCGGGGTTGCGCGGGGCCTTCTCAGGCCAGCGCTCGACGGCGGCCAGGAAGGCGTCTTGCAGGGCATCCTGGGCCAGGTCGAAGTCGCCCAGCCAGCCGATGAGGGTGGCGAGAACCTGGCCCGCCTCGCGGCGGTAGGCGCGCTCGACGGCATGCCGCTGGTCATCCGGCGTAGTCGGGGAGACAGTGGTCATGGCAGGGGCGAACGCGCCCACCGACACAGCGGGGCCGGTGGGCGCAGGCTCAATCTACTCGCGGGTAAACTCCATGATGGGCCGAATCTCGATGCTACCCTGGCGAGCGCCCGGAATCTTGCTCGCCCAGTGAATCGCCTGGTCCAGGTTCTCGCACTCGACGACGTAGTAGCCGCCGAGTTGCTCCTTCGTCTCGGCGAAGGGGCCGTGGGTGGTCAGGGTCTTGCCGTCGCGGACGCGGATGGTGGTCGCCGCCGAGGTTGGATACAATCCCTCGCCGCCACGCAGCACGCCGGCCTTACCCACCTCGTCGGTGAAGGTGAAGTATTCGGTCATGTCGGCCTGGGCCGCCTCAGGATTCGAAGCCATGTAGGCCTCAGCCGCCTTCTCGTCGCCGTAGATCAAGAGCAGATACTGCATCGTGTCATCTCCTTGCTGTGCACAGTGACGTCGTTCTACCCTATCGACGCACGAGGTGCGGCGAAATCGACATCCGGCGCGACCAATTGGTGAACTCGCTTCAAGTTGCTGCGTCAGCCCGCCCAGCGTAGCGCTGGGATGACGAGCAACCACGACAGCATCGCGAGGGTTGGGGTGACGAAGGCGATGGGAATGGAGAGCAGGAAGACGCCTGTGATGATGAGGGGGCGCAGGGCGTGCCGCCGCCGTTCGCTGGCGGTCAGCCCCGGTGTCACTAACTCGAGGCGCAGAGCGTACCACCACTCCAGGGCGGACATAAGCCCAACGACAGCGATGGCCAGGGCGTAGAAGATGGTGGCAGTGCGATTGCCGTACTCGCTGAGCACAGCGGTGGGAAAGGGAATGAAGGCGATGGTCATCAGCATGAGCAAGTTGAGGAACAACAGGCGGCTATTGTAGCGCTCTATCAGGCGAAACTTGCGGTGATGGCCGATCCAGAACGCACCGATGACCAGGAAGCTGACCACATAGCCCAGGTACGACGGCCAGATGTCAACAAGCTGCCGGAGCAGTTCCTGGTTGGAGAGCTGGCCCGCGCTGGGCGGCAGGCGAATGTCCAGCGCCAGCAGTGTGATGGCGATGGCAACGACGGCATCGCTAAAGAAGATGAGTCGATCCAGTGCCCAGGCGATCCGTGTAGATGGGATTGCGGCTCGTCGGGTGGCAGAGGGAGTTTCCAGGGTTCCATCATGATTCTCACCTGGTCGATGTTACCCAGTGGCTGGCGGGGGCTGGTCGATAACGCCGGGCCCCGCCGGGTCAGCAAAGCGCGCATCCCGCTCGCCTCCTGGAACAGCTCGGGCACTGGCTCAGCCGCCCCACCACAGGTAGCGGCCAATCATCGAGCCGACATCGCGGAACCCTAGCCGCCGATAAACCGCGGCCCATCTCCGTCGCGAAGAGCACGGCGTAGCGATAGCCCCGCGCCCGTGCCTCGACGAGGGCCACAGAGTAATCGCCCCACCCACGCCGCGGCCGCGCGTTGGGTCGGCAACGTGCCCACGCCGTACACGCTGGCAACCCCCGCGCCGCTGAAGAGGACATTGGTAGAAGTTGGTGCTAGATGACATCAAGTACCAGTCGCGTGCTGGCAACCCCGCGCCGCTGAAGAGGACATTAAAGCCACGGGTTCGCCGTCCAGATAGCCCACGTACACCACACGGAGCAGCCTCTGGGCCGAGGCTGAGCGTCGCGTCGACCCAGGCCTGGCCCGCAAAGCGCGGAACTCGTAGGCAGCGACGAACACGTCGCGCCAGTCTTCCAGGGTGCGACGGTCGGTGGCGCGGACGATGGTCAGGCCGGGTGGCAGGCTCGGCTGCTCCAGCGTGTCCAGGTCGAAGGCCATGCCAGGGTCGCCGACGATGTTGGCGGCGAAGCCGTGGGCCTGGAGGCGGTCGGGCAGGTCAGTCGGCTCGTCGCCGGGGCCTGTCCACCAGAACACGTAGGGCGCGCCACGCGCCTGGAACCAGGCCAGGGTGTCGGCGATACTGGCGTCAGCGGTGTCAGGGCGTCAGCCGCGTCCGCCAGACGCCCTTGAACATGGGGCTGGTGGGGAAGGCGTGATGGTACGCGAGGGCGGGCGTCTCGTGAAGCTCGGCGTCAGGCAGGGCAGCCATGCAAGCACGGAACAGGGCAAACAGGTTGTCCTGGACGGCGAGGGCCAGTTGTGCGTCGCTCGCCTCCATCAGCGGGGTGTCGGGCATGTGGACTCTTCCTTCTCCCCAGCATGAGGGGGACCTACCGCTCGAAGCAGTCGTAGTTGTGCTGGCGGACGATCTTGCCGTCGCGGAAGTCGATGAAGACGGCGAAGTGGGCACGCATCTCACCGCCGACGGGGATGGAGCCAACGGGTATCGCCAGGATGCCCGTCCACAGGACTTCCAAGATCACCAGCCGCCTATCTCGAAGGCGCGCTGGCGTCGTAGCGTTGCGCGGACACCGCCTGCTTACCGCGGCGGCTGCCTCCAGCAAGGCGGCCGTCGCGCGTCGCGCCGTTGGGCACGAGGCGGTTGGGGTATTCCACCTTGCGCGTCACGTCGAGGCGAAGAAGTTCGCCAGGGCATCGGGATCGGCCCCTGCCTCGATGGCATTCAAGTAGCGGCGCGCTGTGTCCAGGTTGCTCATGACAGCTGACCTGCTCTAGTGGCGATACCGTTCGGCTAGCGCACCCGCGTCGCCCCCAGGCAACAGGGCGCTCGGCGGCCTGCCATTGGACGATGAGCGTGGGTCGGCCAGGGCCGGATACAGATGATCTCGCCCAGCTTGAGACCAGCGAAGCGGTGACCACATCTTCGGGCGTCATCACGGCGGCGGGCGGGAAGCGGTATAGGGTCCAGCCCCTGGCGCTCGTGGAACCTCGGTACGGACGACGCCGGGGCACAACGCCTGAACCTGGACGCCTGTTCCCTGAAGCTCGCCCGCCAGCGCCTGGGTGAAGGCGTTGACGAAGGCCTTCGTTGTGGGCCAGTCGCTCAGCAAAGGCCGCGCCTATACCGGCCGAGGCCCCGGTGACCAGGGCGCTGGGGCGGCGGCCAGTGGGGTCAGGGGTCGTCATGATCCATCCTTTGGCAACAAGGACGCGCATCTGTAGGGGCAGGGTCTCCCTGCCCGACTGCCCGCGCCAGGTGCTGCTATTCTAGTGGGGTTGCTATCTCTGTCAACCCGACTGTTTCATTACATGCCGGCTCGCGCTGGATGGTCACATCCAGCGCATCTGTGGGCGTCGGGCGGCGGATGTGTCCATCCGCCGCGAGCAGGTGCGCCGCAGCCATTCGGCCGTCTTCGCCGTCGCCCTTGCAGTTGACACCCTCGCCCTGCCTCGGCTATCATCGGCTCCAACAGTTCCCGGCATTGTATACACTCGACAAATCGACGATTGAACGAGGAGCCACAGATGACCTACTCGCGCGCCAGGTCGCAGGCGTTGCTGGAACGGGCGAGGAACTCCCTGGCGGGCGGCGTCGGCAGCGGCGTGCGTCTGGCCGAGCAGCCGGGGCCGCTGTACTTCGAGCGCGGCGTCGGCCCGCGCATCTACGACGTGGACGGCAACGAGTACATCGACTACGTGCTGGGCCAGGGGCCGCTGCTGCTGGGCCACAGCCCTCAGCCGGTGATCGATGCCGTGCGCGAGCAGGTCGGCCAGCTGCTCATCTCGGCCGGCGAGCATGTCGTGGAAATCGAGCTGTCAGAGCGACTCCAGCGTATCCTGCCGGTGGCGGGCCTGGTGCGCTACAACGGCTCCGGCTCGGAGGCGGTCGCCTCGGCGCTGCGCATCGCCCGCGCCGCCACCGGCCGCGAGAAGTACATCAAGTTCGAGGGCCACTACCACGGCTGGCCCGACCCGGTCATCATTAGCTACTGGCCCAACCCGGCCCAGGCCGGGCCACGCGAGCAGCCCCATGCCGTCCCCGGCAGCGGCGGCATGGTGGGCCACGTCCTCGAAGAGGTCATCGTCCTGCCCTGGAATGACCTGGAGGTGGTGGAAGCGACGCTCCGCGAGCGGGGCCACGAGGTGGCCGCTCTCATCACCGAGCCGATCATGGTCAACTCCGGCGGCATCGCGCCGGGGCCGGGCTATCTCGAAGGGCTGCGGCGGCTGACCGAGCAGTACGGCGTCGTGCTCATCTTCGACGAGGTTATCACCGGCTTTCGCGTGGCTCTCGGCGGGGCGCAGGAACTGTACGGCGTCACGCCGGACCTGGCGACCTACGCCAAGGGGATCGCTGCCGGGTTGCCCCTGGCCGCCATCGCGGGCCGGCGTGAGTTGATGGATCTCATCGTCAACGGCTCGGTGCTGCACGGCGGGACGTACAACACCCACCCGCTGGTCATGGCGGGCGCCAACGCGGCCGTCGCCTACCTCGAACGGGAGCGGGACACAGTCTACCCGCACCTGTTCGCGATGGGCGACCGCCTGCGCGACGGGCTGCGGGCCGTATGCGCCCGGCACGGCGTCCCGTGCGTGGCGGGCGGGGTCGGTCCCGCCGTGCAGCTGGCCTTCACCAATCGCCCCGCCATCGTCGACTACCGCGACTATGCGGCCCGCGACCAGGCCCTCTACCAGAAATTTGTAGCCCAGCTGGCGGTGCGCGGCGTGCGGACTATCCTGCGCGGGACGTGGTACATCTCGGCGGCCCACACCGCCGACGACATCGACGCCACGGTCGTGGCGACCGATGCCGCGCTGGCGGCGGCGCTGGGGTAGGTGGGCGCGGGTCGCCCAATGGAGACAGTATGCCCGATACCAGCGACAAGTTCAGCCTGCGCTGCCTGATGTGCGGCCATGCCATGCCGGACGCGGACATCAACCGCTGCCCGGTCTGCGGTGGGACGCTAGAAATCGTCTACGAGCTGGACCGGCTGCGCGATGAGTTCGAGCCGCAGGGGCGCGGGATGTGGCGCGCCTTCGACCTGCTGCCGGTACGCGACCGCGCCCATATCGTCAGCCTCGGCGAAGGCGATACGCCGCTGCTGCTCAGCGCCAGCCTGGGGCCGGCCTGGGGGCTGCCCGATCTGCACTTCAAGCTCGAGGGCATGTGCCCCACCGGCTCCTACAAGGACCGCATCGCCGCCGTGAGCATGAGCCGCGCCCGCGAGGTGGGTAAGACGGCCTGGGCGGCCACCTCGTCGGGCAACGCGGGGGCAAGCCTGTCCGCCTATGGCGTACGGGCGGGGCTGGCGGGCCACCTGTTCGTACTAGAGAAGGCGTCGCGGGCCAAGATCGCCCAGATTCTGATGTACGGTCCGCGTCTGCGCGCCGTGCAGGGCCTGGGCGTGGACCGCGACGTGGAGATTCAGACCTTCGCCAACGTCCTCGACCTGTGCGACCGCCACAACTGGATGATGATGGTCACGGCGCGCAAGTTCAGCCCCTTCGGCATGGAGGGCTGCAAGACCATCGCCTACGAGATCTGCGACCAGTTGGGGCGCGCGCCTGATGTGGTCTATGTGCCGGTCGGCGGCGGCGGCTTGCTGAGTAGCGTGTGGAAGGGCTTCCAGGAGTGGGCGGCGTTGGGGTTGACCGACGGCCTGCCGCGCCTGGTGGCCGTGCAGGGCGAGGGCTGCGCGCCCGTGGTAGACGCCTACGCAGCAGGGCGCGACGTGGAACCCATCGCCGCCTGCCACGGCACGGTTTCAGGCCTGCAACTGGCTGCGCCGCCGGACGGGCAACTCGCCCTGCGCGCGGTGCGCGAGTCGGGCGGCTGGGCCATCGCCGCGCCCGACCCCGACACCTACCGTGTTCACGGCGAACTCGCCGCGCGGGAGGGGTTGTTTGTAGAGCCGGCGGCAGCCATCGTGGCGGCAGCGGTAGAACTCGACCGGGCGGCGGGCCGCCTCCACGGCGACGAGACCGTGGTGTGCCTGCTGACAGGCATCGGCTTCAAGGTGATGGATGCCGTCAACCGCCTGACGGAGGCCGTCGAGATCCCACTGATACGGGCCGACGACATCCTGGCGTTGTAAGGAGGCGACATGCCGCGCATTGCTCTGGGAGGCATCGTCCACGAGACCCACACCTTCGCGCCGACCGTCACGGGGCTGGCGGCCTTCGAGGACTACTTTCTCATCCAGGGCGACGCCATCCTCGACGCCATGCGGGGCACGCGCACGCCCCTGGGTGGCGAGATTGCCGCGCTGGACGACCTCGGCTACGAGATTGCGCCGTTGCTGTGGGCGACGGCCATGCCATCGGGCCTGGTGACGGCTGAGGCGTGGGCCTCGCTACGCGGCCGACTGCTGGCGCGTCTGCGCGCGGCCGGGCCGGTCGATGGCGTGCTGCTGGCGCTCCACGGCGCGATGGTCGCCGAAGGCGCGAACGACCCCGAAGGCGAGCTTCTCCTTGCCATCCGCGCCATCGTCGGGCCGGACGCGCCCATCGTATCGGCGCTGGACATGCACGGCAACCTGAGCCAGGCGGCGGTGGACGCCGCCGACGCCCTGGTGGCCTTCGACACCAACCCCCACCTGGACACCTACGAGCGCGGTCGGGAGGCGGGCGACATCCTGCGCCGCATGGTCGAGGAGGGCCTGCGCACGGCCCGCGCCCTGCGTCGGCCGCCGCTGCTGCTCAGCGCGCTGGCAACGTGGACGGAGCGCGCGCCACTGGCCCCGGTCCACACCCGCGCCCAGGCGATGGAGCGGAATCCGCGGGTGGTGGTCATCAGCGTCATGGGCGGTTTCGCCTACGCTGACACGCCCCACACCGGGATGAGCGTTGCCGTCACCACCGACGGCGATCAGGCCCTGGCCGACCGCTACGCCGAGGAGTTGGCCGACATCGCCTGGCAGCACCGCGCCGCGGCGGCCTACAAGGGCGAGCCGGTCGCCGAGGCGGTGCGCCGCGCGATGGCCGCCCCTCGCGGGCCGGTCATCCTGGCCGACGTGGCCGACAACATCGGCGGCGGCAGTCCGGGCGACGGCACAGTCATCCTGCGCGCCCTGATCGACGCCGACGCCCAGGACGCGGTCGTGGTCATCGCCGACGCCGAGGCCGTGGCCCAGGCGTGGGCGGCGGGAGTCGGGGCGACCGTCGCGCTGGCGGTGGGCAGCAAGACCGACCACCTGCACGGCGCGCCGGTCCAGGTAGCGGGCGTGGTCGAGGGGCTGACCGATGGTCGATTCACGAACGAGGGCATCAACCACTTCTCGCAGCTGTACGGCCACGAGATTCACATGGGGCCGTGCGCCGTCGTGCGCGTCGGCGGGGTACGTATCCTGCTGACGACGCGCCGCACGCCGCCGGGCGACCTGGCCCAGCTACGCAGCCAGGGCATCGCGCCCGAAGCGCAGCGCATCATCGTCGTCAAGTCGCCAGTGGCTTTCCGTGGCGCGTACCAGCCCATCGCCGCCGAGATTATCGAGGTCGATACGCCGGGCCTGGTCACGGCCGACCTGACAACCTTCGCGTACCGTCACCTGCCCCGCCCCATCTACCCACTGGATCCCATGGAGAGGTAATGTGTCCGATAGCGAGCCGATGGCAACTGTCGCCGTGGCGGCCTTCGACGTGCGCGAGCTGGCGCGCGGGGCGAAACATACCCTGGCGCTAGACATCGCACCGCTGCCGGGTGGCGAGGGGCTGCGCTTGCCGCTGCTGGCCGCCGTGGGCGCGGAGCCGGGGCCAACGGTGGTCGTGCTGGCGGGCATCCACGGCGACGAGTACGAGGGGATGCTGGTCATCCCGCAGGTCTTCGCCGACCTGGACCCGACCGCGCTGCGAGGCCGGGTATTGATGGCCCCGGTGTGCAACGTGCCCGCCTTTGTGACGGCGCAACGGTCCAGTCCCATCGACGGGCTGAACCTGGCGCGGGTATTCCCCGGCGACTCCCACGGGACCATCACGCAGCGCATCGCCTACTGGCTGGGGCGCAAGGTCATCGCCGAGGCAGATCTGCTCATCGACCTGCACAGCGCGGGCCTGGCCTACCACATTCCAACCCTGGTCGGCTACTACCACGCCGACACCGAGGCGGGGCGGGCATCCCAGCGGGTGGCCCGTCACTTCGGCGTCGATGTGCTGTGGGGCCACCCCGATATAGCGCCCGGCCGCACCGTCTCCTTCGCCACCGAGCGCGGCATCCCCTGGGTGTATACGGAAGCGCCGGGGGCGGGGCGGGCGCGGCCTGAGGACGTGGCGGCCTTTACGCGGGGGGTGTGGAACAGCCTGCGGGTGCTGGGCATGGTCGAGGGGACGGTTGAGCCTGTCGCGCCAGCACATCACCTGCTGGGGTCAGGCGACCTGGACCGGTCGATTGCCGCCAACGCGGGCGGCCTGTTCGTGCCGGCCGTGGCGCTGCTGGCCGACGTGCGGGCGGGGGACGTGTTGGGCGAGGTGCGCGATCCGGTCGGCCGCGCCCTGGAGATCGTGCGCGCCCCCGTGCCGGGGGTGGTCATCTCCATGCGCGGCCTGCTGCGCGTCCACCCCGGCGACGGCCTCTTCGCCCTGACGGGGCGGGCATAGCCGAGGCTCGCTACGTCACGCCGCTCGCCAGGGCCTGTTGCAAGCGGGACCACTCGGCGAGAGTCAGGGTCTCGGCGCGGCGGGTGGGGTCGATGGCCGCCGCGCGCAGGGCCGCGTCAATATCGGCGGCCGGGCGGCGCAGGCCCTGGCTCAGCGAGTTGCGGAGCTGCTTGCGTTTCTGCCCGAAACCCGCCCGCGTCACCTCGAAGAAGCCCACCACGTCCGTCACGTCCTCGGCCGGCTGCGGGTAGACGCCGAGGCGCACGATGGCCGAGTCGACCTTTGGCGGCGGGTAGAACGCGCCGGCCGGCACGCGGGCGACGATGCGCGGCGCGCCAAACAGTTGCACGCTGACCGCCAGCAGGCTCATGTCCGGCGGCCTGGCGACGATGCGCTCGGCCACCTCGCGCTGCACCAGCACGACGACCCGCGTCGGCGGGAGGGACGCTTCCAGGATGTGGCGCAGGGCGGCGGAAGTGATATAGTAGGGAAGGTTGGCAACGACCTTGTAGCGCGACGCGCCGCGACTCGTGACCAAGTCGCGCAGGTCCGTCTGGAGGATGTCGCCCTGGACAACCTCGACCGCTCGCCCCGGTGTCACCTCGGCGCGCAGCAGGTCCACCATGCGCTCGTCCAGCTCGACGGCGATGACGCGCCCCGCCGCGTCGGCTAACTTGCGGGTCAGCGGACCGGGGCCGGGGCCAATCTCGACCACCGTGTCGTCGGGCGTCAGCTCGGCGGCGGCCACGATCTTGTCGAGGGCGGCGTTATCCAGCAAAAAGTGCTGGCCCAGGCTCTTCCTGGCCCACAGGCCGTGGCGTTTGAGGAGGGCGGGCAGGCTTTCGCGGTCCATGAGGTGGTGGGGAATCAATCGGCCCAGGGACTTATCTCGGTAATCGTGACCAAGGCTACCTGAGTCACCCAGCGGTGACTGCTTACGGCTGCTCCCTTCCGGTCCTGACCGGGTTCACAGGCCGCTGCCGCTCAGGGCCCCCGTCCGTATTACCGAGATAAGCGCCTGGGCCGATGTGGCGGAGAGGGGGGGATTTGAACCCCCGAGGGCTTTTGACCCAACACGATTTCCAGTCGTGCGCACTAGACCAGACTATGCGACCTCTCCGTGTCGGTGGCGCGCTCAATTATAGGCCGTGGACGCCGGTGCGTCAATCCATAGTCCGTCTGGCACTCATTCGACGCCTGGGGATGACCCGTCTTACGCGGTCGGCGCGTCCACGACAGGGCGCGTCGCCTCGAAGTCGGCGCGGACGGCCTGCGCCTCCACCTGGGGCATAT
>JAHCIE010000389.1 GCA_026129385.1 Anaerolineae bacterium | reverse complement strand
GGTCTATCTGGGCCGACATATCCTGGTCCTGGGGGCTGCGCCCAACCGAGCGGCGCATGTCATCGACAACCCCGGCATGGGCCAGACGGGCTTTCGCAACTCGGCGGCCTTCCACGCCAAGACGGTCGAACTGCGCGGGGTGCTGACTGATTCCGAGGTGAGTCGTGCGCACGCGTGACATTCTCCTGGCGGCGCTGGCCATTTTTGTGCTGTGGCAGGCGGCGGCGATGACGCTGCAGCGCGACATTCTGCCAGCGCCAACTGAGGTGCTGGTGACCTTCACGCAGCAGATCGCACGCGACCCCTTCTGCCAGGCGGTGATGCCGGGGCTGGCCTGCCATTTCTGGGTCAGCACAGCGCGCGTGGTGACTGCCCTGCTGTTGTCGGTGGTCGTGGCCGTGCCACTCGGCCTGGCGCTGGGGCAGAGTCGATTGGCGAACCGCATCCTGGGGCCGGTCATCTACCTGCTGTATCCCATCCCGAAGATTGTCTTCCTACCCATCATCCTGTTATTCCTGGGCATTGGGGAAGGGTCGAAGGTCTTCATCATCTTCATTATCCTGGTCTTCCAGGTGCTAGTCGTGGTGCGCGACAGCGCGAGCGCGCTACGGCCCGAACTACTGGCCTCCGTCAAGTCGTTGGGCGCTGGTCGGCGCGCCCTCTTTCGCTATGTATATCTGCCGGCCACGGTCCCGGCGGCTATCACGGCGTTGCGTATCAGTGTGGGCACGGCCGTTGCCGTGCTATTCTTCGCCGAGACGGTCGCCACTCGGACCGGGCTGGGCTACTACATCATCACCGACGCCAACTCCAGGCTGGCCTACCGCGAGATGTACGCGGGCGTCGTGGCCATGAGCATGCTAGGCCTGTTGCTGTACCTGTCGCTGGACCGCCTGGAACGGCGCCTCGCGCCCTGGATGTTCACGGGCTAAGGGGAGCAGCTATGTCCGATTTCGTTACCTTCATATCGTTGCGCGGCGTCACCAATGCCGCGGCGCTGGGAACCCTCGTTCACTTGATGACACAGCACGGTCGCCTGCGCCTGGCCGATGTGCTGACAGGGTCACCTCATGCCCCGGTAGGGGATCGGGAGTTTGGCATCGGCGCGGCCAATGACTGGCTGACCATCATCGCGCCGGAGCCATTCGAGACATTGGCCGCCGACCTGTCACGGCTGTTGGGCGCGCCTGCCTTCATGTTTCAGTTGCACGAGGGCGGGTCGTGGCTGTACTGGCTCTTTGTTAATGGTCGCCAGGTGGATCACTTTGACTCAGAGCCTGCTCTCTGGGAGGACAGTTCGACGGCGGAGATGATGGAGTCGGTGGGTGACCCGCGGGCGCTGGCCGCTGAGTTAGGCGGCGATGCGGCTGACCTTGCGCCGTACCTGACGCGCTCTGAAGCCTGGCCGCCTGACCAGGGCGATGAGTATGATGTCGTCGACCGGGCGATGGAGTTGCTGGATAAGGACGCCCGTGTTCACCCTGGTGACCGCTTCGATGTGTGGGATGCGCGGGTGATGTACGACTTCATGCGGCGGCTGGGCATTGAGCCACCCCTCAACCCTGACGGCAAGGTGAGCGAGCCGCTGACCCTGATTCGCTTCGAGCCGACACCATGACCACCCTGACCGGCGAGGCGAAGGCCCGCTACGTCCGCGACATGTTCGGCCAGATCGCTGGCCGCTATGATGTGATGAACCGCCTGATGACCGGCTACCAGGACCAGGCCTGGCGGCGGCTGGCCGTAACGGCCGTCGCTGTGCCGCCCGGCGGCATCATCCTCGATGTCGGCACGGGCACGGGGGATTTCCTGCCCCTGCTGACCCACGCCGCCCCCGGCGCCCGCGCAGTGGGCGTGGACCTGACCTTCGCGATGATGGACGCGGGCCGCGCCAAGCTGACCGAGGCCGACGGTCGCGCGGGTTACGTCCAGGGCGACGCGCTGCGGCTGCCCTTCCCCGACGATAGCTTCGACGGGTTGGTTAACGGCTTTCTGCTGCGCAACGTGGCCGACCTGCGCCAGACCCTGGCAGAGATGCGGCGGGTCATCAAGCCTGGCGCGCGAGCGGTTCTTCTGGAGATTACGCCCGTGGATACGCCAGTGTGGGGCGATGTGTTCCGGGTGTACTTTGGGCGTGTTGTGCCGCGCCTGGGCGGTATGATTGCGGGTGCGCCCGATGCTTACACGTATCTGCCCCAGTCGGTGGAGCGTTTCGTGAGCGCTGATGAGTTGCGGCGACTGATGACCGAGGTGGGCTTTCGAGATGTGCGCTATACCAAATTGATGCTGAATACGGTTGCCCTGCACATTGGGGAGAAGGCATGAGTCAGTCGGGGCGCATCATCGTCGCCATGTCTGGCGCGAGCGGGGCTGTCTACGGCATCCGCCTGCTCCAGGCCTTGCGCGCCCTGGGTGGGCTGGAGGCTCACCTGGTCGTTAGTCCTGCCGCCCGCCAGACCATCCAGAGCGAGACCGACTTCGACCACAAGGACGTGACCGCCCTGGCTGACGTGGTTCACGGTCACCGCGAGATTGGCGCGACTATCGCCAGCGGATCGTTCGCCACGCGGGGCATGGTCGTCGCGCCGTGCTCTGTCAAGAGCCTGTCGGCCATTGCCTACGGTCTGACCGACGACCTCATCAGCCGCGCGGCGGATGTGCAGCTCAAGGAGGGCCGCCCGCTCGTGTTGCTGTTCCGCGAGACGCCGCTGCACGCGGGGCACATCAGGGCTATGTTGCAGGCAACGGAGAACGGCGCGATCGTCTTTCCACCACTGCCCGCCTTCTACAATCGTCCCCAGACCGTCGACGACCTTGTGAACGACACGGTGAGCCGCGTCCTGGCGCGCTTGGGGCTGGACGCGCCGGTCAAGCAATGGGCGGGCCTGGTCGCCGCTGTTAAGTCAAGGCGAGCTTGAAGGCTTCCTTGGCCTTTGGGGCCTTCATTCCGCCTGGAGGCATTCATGCCAGTCGCCTATCTCACCACTCTCTACGAGTACAACGCCTGGGCCAACCGCCGCATCCTGGAAACGGCGGCTCGCCTCATCGAGAACCAGCGCTACGAGACCTTGTTCCAGATCGGCGCGATCCACGAGACCCTGGTTCACACGTTGGGCGCAGAATGGATATGGCGGCAACGCATCGAGTATGGCATTTCGCCGCCTACGCTGCTCCAGGCGGCCGACCTGCCGACCCTGGATGCGCTGCTGGCGCGCTGGGGCGAGGAGGAGGCGGCCTGGCGCGCCTACCTCGCCACGCTGACGGCTGCCGACCTGACTCGCGTCGTCCACTATCGCACCACAGGCGGGCGTGACTGGAGCAACCCGCTGTGGCTGATTCTGGCCCACGTGCTCAACCACGGCACGCAGCACCGCAGCGAGGTAGCGGCCATGTTGACCGAGCTAGGCGCGTCCCCTGGCGACCTGGACATGATTGTCTACTGGCGAGGGCGACCGGGGGCGTGAGGCGCGAAACGTGAAGCGTGAAGCGTGACCAAGACATGACAGAGATATTGAGTAGGAGGCTGGTGTGTCTATCGCACACTTCTCGACGCTCTTCGATTACCAGTACTGGGCGAACCATCGCATCGCCGATGCAGCGGCGCGCCTGACGGAGGAGCAGCGGCATGCTCGCCCCTTCGCCATCGACTCGATTCACGTGACCCTGGTGCACCTTGTCGCCACCGATTGGCTGTGGCGGCAGCGGCGACAGGGGGAGTCGCCCGTAAGCCTGCCCCAGGTGGCGGAGATCTCTACCTTCGAGGACCTGCTCCAACGCTGGGCCGAGGAGGAAGCGGCCATGC
>JAHCIE010000388.1 GCA_026129385.1 Anaerolineae bacterium | reverse complement strand
GCAACGACGGCCCGACCGATGCCGCCGGCGCCTTCGCCGACGGCACGACACTCGCCCGCGCGGCGGTCCTCGGCCTCGACCCGGCGGCGTACCTGGCGAACAATGATGCCTATGCCTTCTTCGAGGCCCTGGGCGATCTACTGATCACCGGCCCGACCCGCACCAACGTCAACGATCTGGCGCTCGTGCTTGTTTTCTAGCGCCCAGCGCCCGCGCATAGAGGAACAGACATGAGGATTCTCGTTACCGGCGGAGCGGGCTACATCGGCAGCGTCGTGACCCGCCAGTTGATCGCCGCTGGCGACCAGGTGGTCGTCTACGACAGCCTGGTTCGCGGCCACCGCCGCGCCGTCGACCCGGCCGCCACCTTCATCGAAGGCGATGTGGCCGACCGCCCCCACGTCGAGCGCGCCCTGGCCGACCACGGCGTCGACGCCGTCATCCACTTCGCCGCCCTCATCGAGGCGGGCGAGAGCATGAAGCAGCCGGAAACCTACTTCCGCAACATCACGGCGGGCAGCCTGTCGCTACTGGAGGCCATGCTGGCGCAGGGGGTGAACAGAATCGTCTTCTCGTCCACCGCCGCCGTGTATGGGACGCCGGAGAGTCTACCCATCCGCGAGAACGCGCCCTTGCGCCCGACCAACGCCTACGGCGCGGCCAAGCTCATGGTCGAGAACATGCTCGGCTGGTTCCACCAGATTCACGGCCTGCGTTACGCCGCGCTGCGCTACTTCAACGCCGCGGGCGCGGCGCCACCCCTGGGCGAGGACCACCAGCCGGAGAGCCACCTGATCCCCCTGGCGATACAGGCCGTCCTCGGCCAACGACCGCGCCTGCTGCTGTTTGGGACCGACTACCCGACGCGCGACGGCACATGCATCCGCGACTACATCCACGTTGGCGACCTGGCCTCGGCGCACCTGCTCGCCCTGCGCGCCCTGGATATGGGCAGCGGCCAACTGATCTACAACCTGGGCAGCGAGCGCGGGTACACGAACCTGGAAGTCATCGAGGCCGTGGGCCGCGTAGCGGGCAAGCCCGTGCCCTACGAGGCCGCGCCCCGCCGCCGTGGCGACCCCGATGCCCTCGTCGCCAGCGCGGAGCGCATCCGCACCGAGCTAGGCTGGCGGCCCCAGTACACTGACATTGAGGCCATCATCCGCACCGCCTGGGACTGGCGCGCCCAGCATCCCGACGGCTATGGCGACTGTTAGCCTGACGCAGAGAGCCGCCGCCGACGCAGTCGATGCGCTCTCCCGCACGAGCCTCGCCGTCAACGGCTACTTCTGGCCCATGCCCCACGTGGGCAGCGGGCAGTATCTGCACCAGTTACTGCCTGCCCTGGCCGACCTGTCGCCGGCCGGCGACCGCGCCCTGATGGTCATGGCCGACGTGGACACGCCGCCCCGTGGCGCGCGGGTCGTGGCCTGGCGGTCGCCCGTCAGCTCTGGCATATTGGGCGACGCGGCCAAGACGTGGTTCGAGCAGGTTGCCTTCCCGCGCCGGGCGGCGCAGGCTGACCTGGCCTTCGTGCCCTACTTCGCGCCGCCCCTCAACCCGACTGTGCCGACCGTCGTCACGGTCCACGACTTGATTCCCCTGGCCCTGCCCGCCTATCGCGGCTCGCCCCTGGCCCGCGCCTACTTCAGGCTGGCCCAGGCGGCCCTGCCCCGCGCCGCCCACATCATCACCGATTCGGAGTTCAGCCGCCGCGATATCCTGCTGCGCTTCTCCATCTCGCCCGACCGCGTGACGGCCATCCCCCTCGCTCCAGCGGCGCGCTTCCGCCCTGCCGACTCCCACGCCATCGCCGCCGTCCGCGCCCGCTACGGCCTGCCCCAGGCATTCATCCTGTACATGGGTGGCTACGACGTGCGCAAGGAGATTGGCACGCTCCTCACGGCCTACGCCCACCTGCGCGCGAGCGGCTACGACGTGCCCCTCGTCTGCGCGGGCGGCCTGCCCAACGACAGTGAGGTCACACCCGACCCACGCCGCCAGGCGGCCACCCTGGGCCTGACCGACGTGCTGTTCCCCGGCCGAATCCCCGCCGAGGACCAGCCTGCCCTGCTGAGCGCGGCCACCGTGTTCGTCTTCCCATCACGCTACGAAGGTTTCGGGCTGCCGCCCCTGGAAGCCATGGCCTGTGGCGCGCCCACCATCGTCGCCAACGCCACGTCGCTGCCCGAAGTCGTCGGCGATGCGGCGCTCCTGTTCGCCGCCCTCGACTGGGACGCGCTGGCGGAGACCCTGCGCCGCGCCCTGGACGACGCTGACCTGCGGGCCGACCTGCGCCGCCGGGGCCTACAGCAAGCCGCACGCTTCACCTGGGCCACCACCGCCGCCCAGACCCAGGCCGTCTTCGCCCGTGCCCTGGTAGAGCGCTATTCGACCCATAGATAGCAGCGCAAACGAACACTTCTCCACCCCGCGAGTCGAATCCTCCCCGCCGCTAACCCCCAATCCAGGTATCCTGAAAGGCAATCGTAATCAATCGTCGAGATTCTGTCCGCAGGAGGGACACAACGCCATGAAACTCCAGGGCCTGGCCGAGCTTACCCACTTTCGAAGGGTGACGGCCGACGAAGCAGTCTCCATCGTCCGATCCGGCGACCGTGTATTTATCCAGAGCGTCGCTGCCGCGCCCCAACAACTCGTCCAGGCGTTGGTCCGCCGCGCGCCCGAGCTGCGCGACGTTGAAATCGTCCACCTCATCACCAGCGGCGAGGCCCCCTACACCCGGCCCGAGTACCGCGAGAGTTTCCGCACCAATAGCGTCTTCATCGGCCCCAACATCCGTGAGGCCGTCGCCAGCGGTCAGGCCGATTACATCCCTGTCTTCCTGCGTGAGGTTCCCGGCCTCTTCCGCCAGCGCATCCTGCCCCTGGACGTGGCGATGATTCAGGTATCGCCGCCCGACCGTCACGGCTTCTGCTCGTTGGGTGTCTCGGTGGACATCTCGCGCGCCGCTGTCGAGATGGCGACCCACGTCATCGCCCAGGTCAACCCGCACATGCCGCGCACCCACGGCGACGGCCTCATCCATATGGGCCAGATCGACTACGCCGTGGAGGTGGACGACCCGCTGCCAGAGCTGCCCAAGATTCAGTTGAGCGACGTGGAATTGAAGATCGGCCAGAACTGCGCCCAGCTCATCGAGGACGGCGCCACCATCCAGATGGGCATCGGCGCGATCCCCGACGCCGTGCTGGCCTCCCTGACCCACCACCGCAACCTGGGCGTCCACACCGAGATGTTCTCCGAGGGCGTCATCGACCTGGTAGAGCGGGGCGTCATCACCGGCTACAACAAGCGCACCCACCCCGGCAAGATTGTCGGCAGCTTCCTGATGGGCACGCGCCGCCTGTACGACTTCGTCGACGATAACCCGCTGGTCGTCCTCCTCGACGTGGCCTACACCAACGACACGGCGGTCATCCGCCGCAACCCGAGAGTCACGGCCATCAACAGCGCCATCGAGATCGACCTGACGGGCCAGGTGTGCGCCGACTCCATCGGCGCGCGCATGTACTCCGGCGTCGGCGGCCAGATGGACTTCATGCACGGCGCGGCCCTGTCCGAGGGCGGCAAGCCCATCATTGCCCTGCCCTCGACGACCGGTCGCGGCGAGTCGCGCCTGGTGAACTACCTCAAGCAGGGCGCGGGCGTCGTCACGACCCGCTCCCACATCCACTACGTCGTCACCGAGTACGGCTGCGCCTACCTGTACGGCAAGAGCTTGCGGCAACGGGCGCGGGCGCTCATCGAGATTGCCCACCCCGACCACCGCGCGCGGCTGGAGG
>JAHCIE010000387.1 GCA_026129385.1 Anaerolineae bacterium | reverse complement strand
GCCGCCAACTGGAAGCACGCCCCGCCCACACCGTTCAGCCCATCCGCCGCAATCTGGCCCGCCGCGCCGCGTAATAGCTCCTGCGCGCGCTCGTAGGCGGCGAAGGCCGGGCGGGGGCGGTTGTCGTCGCGCGACACCAGCCCGTACACCCCCTCGACAATCTCGCCCCGCTCGTTGCGGCGCAGGCTCTCGCGCGGCGTGTCCACCCCGCCGAAGTAGTTCAGCCCCGTCCCCGTCGCCGCGCTCCACACGCCCGCCATGAAGGCGATGTCGGCCTGCTCGCGCTCGGTGATGAAGAAGCGCCACCACTTGCCCTGCTGAGCCTGGGGGACCGGCTGCGTCACCGGCAGCCCGTACTCGCCCACGACCAGCTGCGGCACACGTGGCAGATTGTACCCCGCCAGGATGTCGGTGTAGAAGCGCGTTCGCCCCACCAGGCTGTACACCTCGCGCCCGTCGCCCGGCGCCCACACCGAGTCGAAGATGTGGATGGTGATGGCGTCGGGCGTCCACTGGTCGCGCTCGAACAGCTTGAGCAGGGCGCGAATGCGGTTGCTGGCGTTGGGGTCGGCCATGGGGTGCTCGAAGGGCGCGCCCTCCCAGTAGTTCTGGCCGTCGGTCGAAATCTGCACGTCGGGGGCGACGGCCTTCACGGCATCATAGGCGGCGCGTAGCTGGGCGTAGTAGGTTTCGACGGGGTAATCGGCCATACGCCGCAGATTTAACTCGTTGCCGATGATGATGAGGGCGGGCCGCGCCGTGGGACTCATGGTCGCCAGGGCGCGGGCCTTCGCGGCGACGACCTCTGGCGCGTCCTTCTCGTCGATTTCTAGCACGAAGGCGACGCGCCCCTGTTCCAGCGCCTGCCCGACGCGCTCTCGCGAGCCTCGGAACGCGCCAGGGTCGCTCCGTACCGTATTGTCGGCAGTGAAGGCGCTAGGGTCGGCGGGGATGCGCGTGCTGCCGAAGGCGTTGGCCGAGCCGACAATGGGGGCCAGGAGGTGGGCCTGTTCCAGACCGAAGGGCAGGCTGGGTGTCGGCGCGGGGCGCGGCGTGATTGTCGCCGCAGGCGCGGGGTGGGTGGGGGCGGTCGTCACTGGTCGGGCGCTGGGCGCGGTGGGGCTGCTAGCCGGGCGCGGGGCGGGCGTCGTCGCGGCCAGGGTCACGGCCGGCACGACCGCCACGGCCGGTGGGGTTACGGGCGTGACCGACACGGGCAGCGTGCCCTGACACCCGGCTAGCAGCAGGAGGAGGATCAGGACCAGGGGAAATCGATTCATAGCATGCGATTGGCAGCCCCTGTCCAATTCGACTCATTTCATGCGTGAGCAGCGTCGAAGCCTTATGGCCGACCGCCTGGCCGACCACCGGCCGGGATGGTGGCGGTGGTGACTGTCCCGACCTGGCTGGCGCCGGAAACGGGACCGGCCGGATAGAGACCGTCGACGGGGGCGCCACTGGCGGTACCCCCTGTGGATACGGTATAGGTAACGCCCTCGGCGACCTGGCTAGAGGCGTACAGCAGACGCTGGAAGTCAAGCGACGGGGCGAAGACGAGGATAGGCGCGCTACTGCCGGCCTGGATGGAGACAAGGGTGCCGGCCCGCTGCGTGCCGTTGAAGGCTACCAGTAGCGACTTCACGGTCGATGCAGCGGTGGGCTTGTTGAGCATCGACGAGCCGGTGGCGATGACGGTCCCGCCAGTGATGGTAACGCCGCTATCAGCGTCCAGACCCGCGTTCACATCGGTGATGGAACCGTGAGTGATGACAGTCCCGCCGGTGATGACAATCTTACCGTTGGAGTCGATACCGTCGCCCACGGTCGTTTCGACGAGGAGATAGCCCCCCGAGATCGTGATGACGCTTACCCCGTCGTTGTTGGCATTGATGCCATCCTCCAACGCCTTGACGCGGATGTTGCCACCCTCCACGGTGATGTGCATCGTGCTGGAGATGCCTTCGTGGGCGTTGCCGTTGACTTGCAGGTTGCCGTCGCCACGAAAGGTCAGGGGCATTCTAGCGTAGATGGCGGCGTCGAGGTCGCTCGATCCACCGTCGCTCACGGTGTTGGATGTGCCCGTCTTGAGGGTGACGGTGGCGTCCGTCGCCCTGGCGAGGTAAATCGCCGGGCCATCGGCGTTGCTGATGGTGACACCCGCCAGGATGAGATCGACGACCGCGCCAGGCGCATCCACTTCGACCATGCCGTCCTTAAGGATACCACTGAGAGTATACGTGCCGCCGGCGGTAATTTTCACGCCGTCGGCGGTGGTCACCGCACCCGCGCCGTTGATGCTGATCGTATCGCCGAAAACGATGGTGGCGGCGGCCGTGGGTTGGGTCGCGGCGGGGCTGACGGCGGTCGCCACGCGAGTCGCGGCGGCACTGGCGGCGGTCGCCACGCGGGTCGCGGCGGCACTGGCGGCGGCCGTGGGTTGGGTCACGGCGGGGCTGGCGACCGTCGCAACCCCCCCGCTACTGGCGCTCGGAGCAGGCTGCTGCGGCGAACAGGCAACCAGAGTGAGCAGGGAGGCTGCGGCCAAGACCGCAAACAACTTGTGAGGGATCATGTTCCAAGACTCTCTTTCTCGGTGGATATAGTCTACCACGACAAAGAGATTATCTCAGCATCATGTTAGCAAATTGTTCAGATGCGACATAGTTCTCCTTAAGGCTGCGCCATTACGGGTAGATGCCGCGGATGGCGAGGGCGCTGGCGACGCGATGCACGGCCAGAATCAGGGCCGCCGTCCGTAGATCGACGCCTTTCTCCTGGGCGATCTTGAGCACATCGTTGAAGCTGCGAATCATGATCGCACGCAAGCGGTCGTTGACCTCGTCCTCGCTCCAAAACAGGAAGCCAATGTCCTGCACCCACTCGAAGTAGGAGACGGTCACGCCACCCGCGTTGGCGAGAATGTCGGGCACGATGAACACGCCGCGCCGCTGCAGAATCTCGTCGGCTTCGGGCGTGGTGGGGCCGTTTGCGCCCTCGACGATGAGTGTTGCCTTGATATCGTTGGCGTTGTCGTAGGTGATCTGGTTCTCCAGCGCGGCCGGGATGAGGATGTCGCAGTCGGCGACGAGTAGCTCCTCGTTACTCACTCGCTGGGCGTCGGCGTACTCCGTGACCGTGCCAGTCTCGCGCAGAACCTGTAGCACGCGCTCGATGTCCAGGCCGCGCGGGTTGTAGATAGCGCCGTACATGTCGCTGACACCCACGACCTTGCAGCCGTACTGGCTCGCCATCAACCGCGCTGCCACGGAGCCGACGTTGCCGAACCCTTGCACGATGACGCGCGCGCCCGCCAGGGGCATGTCCAGGTGGTGCGCCGCCTCGCGGGCCGCGTACATCACGCCCCGGCCGGTGGCCTCGGCGCGACCCAGAGAGCCGCCAACCTCGACGGGCTTGCCGGTGACAACGCCGAGTACCGAGTGGCCCTGGTGCATGGACAGGGTATCCATAATCCAGGCCATCGTCTGGGGGTTGGTGTTCACGTCGGGGGCGGGGATATCCTCCTCCTCGCCCACCAGGATACTGATCTCGGTGGCGTAGCGGCGGGTGAGCTTCTCCAGCTCGCGCTTGGACAATTCGCGGGGCTCGACGACGACGCCGCCCTTCGCGCCACCATAGGGGATGCCAACCACCGCGCACTTCCAGGTCATCCACATCGCCAGGGCGCGCACCTCGTTGATGTCGACCTGGTGGTGATAGCGGATGCCACCCTTGCTCGGCCCGCGCACCAGACTGTGATGGACACGGTAGCCCGTGAAGACGCGAGTCGACCCGTCATCCATCTCGACCG
>JAHCIE010000386.1 GCA_026129385.1 Anaerolineae bacterium | reverse complement strand
CAGGGTATGGTCTTCAGCTATGGCCGCCGCCTGGCACGCGAAGGTCAGCCGGTGGATCATCTCGTGGTCGCGCTGAATGGCGGGCGCGCTACCCGCGTGGTGGCCATCGACATGGCTGGCTATCTGCCGGATGGCACGGTACTCAAGGATGTCTGGGGCGGGTCGTCGCATCTCGTCGAGGCAGGGGCGTTGCATCTGCGCCTCGCTCCGCGCTCGGGGGTTGTGCTGGAGGTGACCGCCTAGCGTCGCTGGTGAGGCGGCTACGCCTTGCCAGCGACGCCGCCTCAGTCGCGGCGGATGTCTTCCACGGCATTCAGGAAGCGATCGACTTCATCCAGTGTGTTGTAGTGGGCGAGGCCGACGCGCAGGATACCGTTGGGTTCGAGACCCAGGCGGCTGGTGACGGAGAGGGCGTAGAAGTTGCCAGCCCAGACGTAGATTTCTTGCTCGGCCAGGGCCGCTGACAGCGCCTGGGGCGTCAGACCGTCCAGGGTAAGCGACACGGTCGGGACGCGCTCGTCGAGGCGGGTCGGGTCGGTGATGCCGACGATCCGCACGCCGGGGATACCCATCAAGCCGCGCAGCAAATGCTCGCCCAGCGATTGTTCATAGCGCCGGAGGGTTTCCATGCCGCGTTGCAGCCGCTCGCGGCGCAAGCCTTGCTCGCCGCCGAGGGAGGCCAGATAGTCGATGGCGGCCAACGTGCCTGCCTGGCCCTCGTGGTTCTGGGTGCCCGTCTCGAACTTGCCCGGCGGCAGGTTTGTGGCGGGCCGCACCTTGTAGGCGGGCAGTTGCTCTAGCAGGTCGAGGCGACCATAGACCAGCCCGGCGTGGGGGCCGAAGAACTTGTAGGCGGAGCAGGCTAGAAAGTCGGTTCCCAGGGCCTGCACGTCGGTGGGTAGATGGGGCACGGACTGCACACCATCGACGTAGGTTAGCGCGCCGACTGCATGGGCCATGCGTATCATGCGCGCCACGTCGTTGATGGTTCCCACAGCGTTGGAAGCGTAGCCTACGGCGACGAGGCGCGTCTGGGGCGACAGGGCGGCGGCGTAGGTGTCCAGGTTGAGAGTCACGTCGTCGGGGTGGATGTCCACCCAACGCACGACCGCGCCGGTGTCCTGGGCGACGAGCAGCCAGGGGGCGATGTTGGCGTCGTGGTCGAGGTGGGTGACGATGATCTCGTCGCCGGGCTTGAGCCAGCGAGCCAGGGAGCGGCTCAAGGCGAAGGTCAGCGTCGTCATGTTCTGGCCGAAGATGATCTCGTCGGGTGATGCCGCGCCGAGCAGGTCGGCGGCCGCCTGGTGGGCCTCGGCAATGACGGCATCGGTCAGGCGGGAGGTGCGGAACCCGCCGTGGACGTTGGCGTTGGCCTCCAGGAGATAGCGACTCATGGCGTCGGCCACAGGCTGGGGAACCTGGGTGCCGCCGGGGTTGTCGAAGAAGATGGGTAGGCGATTCCCCTGGCGGCGCTGCAAGGCCGGGAAGCAGGCGCGGGCGCGGGCCACGTCGAAGGTGGTCTCGATGGCGGACATGGGGACTCCGTAGTACAGGATGGGGCTATCATACGCGACAACGCCGAGGGTCGCAAGCGGCGGGTGGAGATTCGTCCACCCAGAATGAAGGAGCATCCACATCCTTGCCCCGCAAGTATGCTATAGTGGGGGTGCGAAGCCTTCAGTGATCTGGAGAGTGACGCGTACGTCCGGTGGGGCATTGAATCTTGGTGCGGTTTTCAGCGACAACCCGAAAGCCGCACGCTACCAGCCAGACAAAGCAGCTGACTGATAGAGTGATCGCAGCAGCGACGGGCTGACAGGAATACCAGCCGTAGACGCTGACAGGCGCACACCAGGATACGAGGCAGCCTATGACGACGCCACTCAAGGTTGGGTTGCTGAGGGCTTTGCCCTCTTTCGGCATGCAATTCGCGGAGAGGCTCCTCGATGGCTCCCAATCCCTACCTGCGCCGCCTGGGTTTCGCCGACACGGACCGCGTCGTCATCCTTCACGCCGACGATGTTGGCGTGTCGCAGGCGTCCGTCGTCGCCTTTATGGAGCTTCTGGATGTTGGCTGTGTGTCATCGGGCGCTGTCATGGTCCCCTGCGCCTGGTTCCCCACCGTCGCTGCCTACGCGCGACGCTCGCCCCAGGTCGACATTGGCGTCCACCTGACATTGACCAGTGAGTGGGAGACAGCGCGCTGGGGGCCGGTCTCGACCCGCGACCCTACCAGCGGGCTGGTCGATGGGGCGGGCTATTTCTACCGCACTCGCCGCCAGGTGGAGGAAGCGGCTGATCTAGACGCCGTGCGCCTGGAGGTCCGCGCCCAGGTAGCGCGCGCGGTAGCGGCCGGCATCGATGTGACCCATGTCGATACCCACATGTTCACCCTGATGCATTGGAAATTCCTCGGCGCGTACCGTCAGGTAGCGCGGGAGTATCGCGTACCGCTGTTCATGACCCACTTGCGCCGCGACTCCCTGCGCGAGCGAGGCATGGAGGCCGCAACGGTGGCAGCGCTCGAGCGGATGGTCGCTGACCGGGCCGCCGCCGGGCTGCCCACATTCGACCATGTTGACCTGCTGCCCCTCGCCGAGGCTGACAATCGGCTTGAGCTGACGAAGGCGCGGCTGGCCGCCGTGCCGCCCGGTCTCACCCACTTCATCATCCACCCAAGCCTCGACACACCGGAGGCCCGCGCCCTGTCACCCGACTGGCCCGCCCGCGTCGCCGACTATCAGACGTTCATGAGTCGCGAGCTGCGGGATTTCGTCCGCGACCAGGGACTGCATGTCATCGGCTATCGCGCGATCCGGGACGCGATGCGGCGACCCCCGGAAGCCCCTGGCGTGTAACGGGTGGGCATAACGGGTGGGCAAGGAGGCTGGTGATGCAACGCTTCAATCGCCGCGATTTTCTACGCCTGGCCGCGACTCTGGGCGGCGCGGCCGCGGCGTCGAGCGCGCTGGCAGCGTGTCGTGGCCTGGTCTCAGAGGTCGCTCCGTCGCCCACCTCGACCGCGGAGGCCCTCGCCATGAACCCTACCCCTCGCCTTGACCCCACCGCCACGCCCAACGCCACGCCGCGCCCCACCGTTACCCGCATCGCCACGGCGACGGCGACTACCGCCCCGACGCCGACAGTCACGGCGGCGGCCGAGGCTCTGGTGGGGCGCGTGGCTCTGGTCAAGACGACCGACCGCGCCGAGGGCGTGCGGCGTGCGGTGGGGCTGCTTGGCCTGAATCCGGTGCGGGGCCGCAGCGTGGTTCTCAAGCCCAACTTCAACAGCGCGGACCCACCGCCCGGCTCCACCCATCTGGATACCCTGCGCGCCTTGCTGGAACAGCTGTGGGCGATGGGGGCGCGGGAGATCACCATTGCCGATCGCAGTGGCATGGGCGACACGCCGAAGGTGATGGCAACCTTGGGCGTCGACCGCCTGGCCCAGGAACTGAACGCCAAGTTGCTAGCCTTCGACACGCTGGCCGCCAACGAGTGGGTCATGGTCGACGCGCCGGATAGCCACTGGAAGCGCGGCTTCCCCTTCGCGCGGCCCTGCCTGGAATGTGACGCACTGGTGCAGACGTGCAATCTCAAGACGCACCGCTTCGGCGGGCACTTCACCCTGTCCCTCAAGAATGCGGTGGGGATGGTGGCTCGTCTGCGACCTGGAAACAGCTACAACTACATGACGGAGCTGCACGGCTCGCTCCATCAGCGGCGCATGATCGCCGAGATCAACACCGCCTACACCCCCGCGCTGGTGGTGATGGATGGCGTGGAGGCCTTCGTCAATGGCGGCCCTGACCA
>JAHCIE010000385.1 GCA_026129385.1 Anaerolineae bacterium | reverse complement strand
TCAGCAAGACGCTGGGGCAGGCGCAGCCCATCGACTGGGACTACCTGCGCTACCCGGTTCTGGGCGACACGACGCGAATGGCCGATGAGTTCATGTTCGCGCCCGCTTACGACACCGACGCGCTGCTGACCCCTATCGCCGAGCAAGGCGAGCGGCGGCGCACAGCGCTTCGCTTGCGGCGCGGCGATGCCTCCTTCGAGGATACCGTCGCCGAGGAGGTTGCCAGTGCCTGACACGACGCCGCGCAAGAAGACGCGCCAATCCATTGAGCCACCGCCCGACCTCGACACGCCGATCGCGTCCGACCTGGAGGTGTCCCCGCTGGATGTGGATGTCCTGGGCGAGCCTCGGGCCACCGAGATTGAGATCGTCGACGTGGCGATTCGAGACGCGCTGGGCAACATTGTCGCCTATGGCGAGATCGAGATGAGCGCCGAGCTTGGCGACGATGAGCCGACGGCCGAAGAACTGGAAGAGGAATTGGGTGAGCAGTTGGAGGACATGGTCGAGCGCCTACAGGGCGAACATCCGGAATATAGCGCGCCCGCCTACACACCGGCCAGCGTCCTCAACCTTCTCTGGCGGACAGCCGAGCGACTCACGCCGCAACAGGCGAGGGACGTAGCGGCCCGCGCCTCGGGCGTGATGCCCGCCGATCTACTGAACGCGGACACCTGGAAGGGCCTGTGGTACATGGCGAACTACACCGCCCAGTACCAGGGCGACCTCGTGAAGCGCCGCCTGACGGGCGACTACGTCACCGACGCCTACGGCTTCGACCAGGAGTTCTATGACGAGGTCAAGCCGCTGCTCGACTTCCTGTACTCGCGCTACTGGCGGGTCGAGGCGCACGGGATCGAGAACATCCCCGACGAGGAGGCCGCACTGCTGGCCGCCAATCACAGCGGCATGATCCCGTGGGATGCCTTGATGATCGGCCTTGCCGTCTACCGCGAGGCGGCCAATCCACGCCTGGTGCGCTCGCTGATTCCCAACTGGTATCCGAATCTACCCTTCGTGTCGCTGCTATTGACCAAGCTGGGCATGGTCGTCTCTCACCCTGAGAACGGCAAGCGCCTGCTCAGCGAGGGCGAACTGGCGCTGGTCTTCCCTGAAGGCGACAAGGGCGCATCAAAGACGTTCAAGGAGCGCTATCGCCTGGCGCGCTTCGGCCGCGGCGGCTTCGTGCAGATGGCCATCGAGACTGGCGCGCCTATCATCCCGGTGGCCGTCGTCGGCGCTGAGGAAACCCATCCGGTGGTCGGTCGCGCCGACGCCCTGGGCAAGCCCCTCGGCCTACCCTATCTCCCGGTGACGACGCCGCTGCCGCTGCCCGCCAAGTGGCGCATCACCTTCGAGGCGCCCATTGAGACCGCCGACTATGGCGCCGATGCCAGCCACGACGCCCAACTGACCACGCAATTGAGCGATGAAGTGCGCGCCAAGATTCAGGGCGCGCTCTATGATCAGCTCAAGGCTCGCAAATCGATCTTCATTGGTTGAGGGGGCAGGGATGACCTACTACTCGTCGTCTGAGGAGTTTTACACGGTGATGCAGGCCGTAGTCAACCGACTGGCTACCGAGAGCAGCGCTGACAAGTTGGACCGCAAGATGCGCCTCACAATTCAGGTCACCGATCCGGCCGCTACGTTCTGCATCAACACCCGTGTCTTCCCGCCTCAGGCGACGTTCGGAGCCGCCTGTAAGGGCAATGACCTGGGCATCAAGACCTCGGCGGATGCCATCCACGCGATGTGGACCGGGCGGTTGGGGGTGCGGGCTGCCCTCGGCCAGGGCAAGATTCAGGTGCAGGGCAACCCCCTGAAGGCCCTGGCGCTCAAGCCTCTGTTTGACGAGGCAAAGGGTGTCTATCCGACCGTCCTCACGGAGATGGGTCGCGAACCATAGCGCTACCTGGACGCAAGGCGGGCGCGGCGCAGGGTGAGACGTCTCACCCTGCGCCGCGCTTTGTGCCCTGGTCACGCGGGCAGCGCTAGCCGTGCATCGTCGGGTTGTACTCTTCAATCACGGCGATCTCGCCTAACTCCTGGTAGTCTGGCATGGCTCCTGTCGAAGCCAGCGCGGGTGCGCGGCGGAAGGCCCGCAAGGCCAGCAGTAGCGCGCCAACGGTGAGCGCGGCCGAGAAGAAGAAGGAGATGCCGGGGATATGTTCCGGGACAGCGGGAGAGGTGAAGTGGGAGAAGAGGCTCGTCGCCAGCAGCGGGCCAAAAATGCCGGTCAGCGCCACCAGACTCGTCAGCGCCCCCTGCACCAACCCCTGCTCGCTCGGCAATACCTGGCGCGTGATGAGGCCCTGGGCGGCCGGGCCAGACAGGAACGACAGCGCAGTGACCACCATGATGACGTACATCATCCAGCCCTCGGTCGCCAAACCATACAGTAGGAAGCCAACAGCGTTGCTCAGCAGACCCACCAACATGGCGCGCCGTTCGCCCAGGCGCGGGATGAGCAGGCGTAGCAGCCACAGCTGCACGGCGACAGAGATGATACCGAACATCGCCAGCGACATGCCGTTCTGGAATGAGGACCAGTCGAAGCGATAGGTAGTGTACAGCACCCAGGTGCTTTGCAGGCCCTGCTGCGCCAGGCTGATGAGCACAATCGTGCCCGTCAGGCTGAGCACGACCGGATAGCGCCGCAGCGAGGTCAGCGAGCCAATGGGGTTGGCGCTCCGCCACGTGAAGGGGCGACGATTCTCGTGCGTCAGCGACTCAGGCAGGAGGAAGAACCCATACAGCCAGTTCAGCAGGGTCAATACGGCGGCGGCAACGAAGGGCCAGCGCGGGCCGAATGTGCCGATCAGGCCACCCAGGGCCGGGCCAACGATGAAGCCAACGCCGAAGGCGGCCGACACCAGACCAAAGTTCTGCGCGCGCTGCTCTGGCGGGCTGACGTCGGCGATGTAGGCATTGGCAGCAGTGAAGCTCGCGCCCATGATACCCGCAATGAGCCGTCCCACGAACAGCCAGGCAATGGTCGGCGCGAGCGCCATAAAAATGTAGTCCGCGCCCGTCCCGAACAGGGATAGCAGCAATACGGGCCGTCGCCCGAAACGGTCGCTCAGGCCGCCCATGATGGGCGCAAAGATAAACTGCATGGCGGCGTAGGCGGCAATCAGCCAGCCATAATAGGACGAGGCGACGCTGATATCGCCGTGCACCAACTCCCCCACGAGCTGGGGGACGATGGGAATGATGATACCCAACCCCAGCACATCGATGAGAATGGTGACGAAGATGAAGATCAGTCCGGCCTGGCGATGACGCATGCACACCTACCCATCTCATTGTTCTACAGCATCAAACGGCAAGACTGAAAGTATACACGCCCCACGCAAGGCATAAAAGCACCGACCGAACGATTGTTTATCATCCGGTTGGTGGATAGCGGTCGTATTCTATTCATTCGGCTCGCCCGGCTCGCGCGGCAGGCGCATGAACAATCCCTACGGCATCGGCCGGTACCAATCGATGCCGCCCACGGCATACTGTTTCGCCAGATAGTGAACCTCTTTGCCATCGGCGCTAACCAGATTCAGGCCGTGGTCGCTCTCGAACACCAGCCATCGCCCATCCGGCGACCAGGCCAGCACCGCCACCTCCACCTCCAGGTCGAGGGTCAGACGACGCAGGTCATTGCCGTCGGCGTTGACCGTCCACACATTGTAGAGGATGCCGTGGGCCGCAGCGGGTGGTGGCCGCAGCCAGGCCAACGGGTCGCTCGGCGGTGTGGCAGCGGCACGCGGTGGCTGCTGATCCGGGCCGCCAATGGCGATAAACGCGATGCGCGCGCCATCGGGCGATAAACGCGGCGT
>JAHCIE010000384.1 GCA_026129385.1 Anaerolineae bacterium | reverse complement strand
ACACTGGCCTCCATGGGCGCGTGGCTGAGCGTACCCGACATGGAGCGCCACGTGGTGGTCGGCGTGGAGATTAACTGTAACCACATTCGTAGCCAGCGCGAGGGTGTGGTGCGCGGCGTGGCCGTGCCCCTGCACGTGGGCCGTACGACCCAGGTGTGGTCGATCGAAATACGCGATGCCGCCGAGCGGCTGGTGGCCGTGTCGCGTTGCACCCTGGCGGTTATCGACGTGCGCTGACGTCACTCGTAGCGGAGGGCCTCGGCCGGGTAGACGCGGCCCGCCTGCCAGGCGGGGATGATCGTCGTCAACAGCGTCATGCCGTAGGCAACCAGCACGATAAGACTGATCTGGCCCCAGGGGATGCCGAACTGAATCTCTGGGTTTTGGGCGGCGATGAAGTGGACCACGTTGCGTGACACCACGATGCCCAGTCCGACCCCGACGAGGATGCCCAGGCCTGCGATGAGGGATGCCTCGGCCAGGAAGGTCGCCTGCACCAGGCCACGGTTGAAGCCCAACGCGCGCAGCACGCCGATCTGCTGGCGGCGCTCGACCACGGCGCGCGTCGCCAATACCCCCAACGCAACCACGCCGCTGACCAGCCCCAGGCCCATGAAGCCCTGCAGCAGTTGATTGAGCAGCAGGCGAATGCCCTGCGCGGCTCGCAACTCCTCGTTGAGGACCGAGGCCGTGAGGCCCTGGCTGCTGAAGGAGCGCGACAGGCCCAGCGCAGCCTGGCGGGGCGTCTCGCCCCCAGCGATGCGGAAGTAGTAGCTGCGGGGCGGTGGCGGCGTCCAGCCGCCTGCCTGAAGGGTGGCTGGGGTCGTGTACAGGCCGGTGCCCAGGGAGACGCGGTTGTCGAGGATGCCGATGACCGTCAGCTTGAGGGGTGGCCCGCCCTTAGGGTCGCGCACCCAGACGACCGTCGGCGGGACGCTCCTGTCGTCGCGGCGGCTGGCCTGGAAGGCGAACTGGCTCGACCCGAAGGGGTCGGCCACCCCGCGCTGGCCCGCACCGCCTGCCAGCGCGCTGCCATGGAGCACGGCCAGACCGGGCGTGGCGCGCAGGGCGTCCCATACGGCGCGGTCATCGGCGTAACCGGGGGCGCGCTGAGTCAAGTCGGCCCCCATGCCGGCCAGCCAGCCGTCGTCCACCACCTGCACATTGCTGGATTGCCAGCGGGCGGCAGCCGCGCCCGGCTCGATGGCCTCGACGGCGATGGATGCCTGGCCGCCTACCGCCGCGAAAGCGTCTGCCGACACGCCGGGCGCCGCCGCCAGGGCGGCCGCCAGGTTGGGCAGGCGCTGCGGGTCGATATCGGCGCGCAGATCGAAGCCCGCGGCCTGGACTCCCAGATCGGCGTAGGCGTAGCGCGTTCCGGCCAAGAGGATGGATGCCGTGGTCACGGTGAAGATGACCAGGGCGAACATGAGAATCGCCAGGCCGGTGCGCCAGCGATAGCGGGCCGGGTAGGCGGCGGCGATGCGCAACCCGGCCGCCAAGGGCGCACCGCCGCGCAGGAAGGTAGTGGCACGGCCGACGAGGGCGGGCAGCAGCTCCAGGTTATAGGTGATGACCCACACCGCGCCCAGAACCATGAGCAGCCCTGCCAGGGTCAGCACCTCCAGGCCGCTCACGAAAGGCTGGGTCTCGGCCAGGGGTGTGCCGCGAATAGGGCGCACCCAGAACAGGAGCAGGGCCAGGCCGGAGACGGTGAAGCCGATGCGGTCGGCCAGCACAGGGCGCACGCCGGTTGCGCGCAGCAGCCAGCGCAGGGCGAGGCCAACGCCGATCATCGCCAGCGACCAGCCCAGGCTCGTCAGGCCGACCAGGAGCGGGGTGGAGCGGGTGACCAGAGCCAGGCCCAGGCCGAGAATCACCAGCAGCGGTCCCCGGCTGAGCAGGCCACGCAGCAGGTCCAGCGGGCGACCCTGGCGGGCGAGGCGCTTCAGGCTGGGCGGCGGCGGACCTTCGTCGGGCAGGTTGCGCACGGCGGCAACAACGTTGAGACGGGCGATGCGCCATGCGGCGACGATCACCGTGAGGTAGGTCAGCAGCAGTCCCAGGCACAGGGCGATGACCAGCGAGTATGGCTCGATATGGCGCGAGATGCGGATGCCAAAGTCGGTCAGGTAGCCGCCCAGCAGGTCCAGGGTCAGCAGAGCCACACCAATACCGGCCAGCACACCCACCAGGGATGCCAGCAGGTCGTACAGTGCGCCCTCGAACAGGAAGATCTGCACCAGGTGGCTGCGCTGGGTTCCCAGGGCGCGCGCCATGCCCAGCTCCCCGCGCCGCTCGGCGGCCAGCAGGGTGAAGATGAGAAAGACGAGCATGATACCGGTGGCGATGGAGAACAGACCCAGCACCAGGAAGGTGGCCGTCAAGGCCGTGGCGAAGTTGCTGGCGAGGTCGAGGCTGAGGCGCTTGATCTCGACCACCGTCAGGCGGTTGAGGCTCATCAGGGCCGAGGCGAACTGGCGGGCCGTGCCTGGCGCGAGGTCGCTCAGCACGAAGCGCAGCCGCCCCAGGACGAGGATATCCCCCATCAGCGGCTTGAAATCCTCGGGCATACCGGGCTGTTCCAGGGCGTGCAGCAATTGCGCCATGCGCGGGCGGACGCTGTCCGGTTGAGTCGGCAGGCTGCGGCGCAGACCGTCGCGGACGGCGGGTGTCGCCAAGAGGCTGAATATCTGCCGAGCGGCGGCGTCGTTGACGAAGGCGCTGCGCAGGCGGTTGGCGACACCCTCGCTGTAGCGCAGGCTATCGACGCCCCCCTGGTTGACAATGAGCACCTGGTTGATGCGACCGGGTCGCCCCTCGACGCTCTGCCACCAGGGGAGGCTGACAAAGGCCGTCGCCTGCGTGCCGCCCAGGTCGCCGTTGGCGGCGACGGCCGCGACGCGGGCGGCAACAGGCTGACTACCCCGATAGATGAGCAACTCGTCGCCGGGTTGGGCGAGCAAGGCGCCGGCGGCGGCGGTATTGAGGATGACGTCGCCCTCGCCCAGGCCGGCCAGGGACAGGGGCGCGCCGTCGGGCGTGGCGAGCGTCCCAAAGGCGGGCGGCGTGTCAGACGGTAGGGCCAACAGGTTGATGCCGCCTGAGGCAACTTGTTGCGCGCTATTGGCAATGGCGTACTGGCGCAGCGTTGCCCCGATCACACCGGCTACACCGTCCTGCTCGGCCAGCAGACTACGCACCTCGTCGGCGGCCGAGGCGGTGAAGTCATCGCCGGTCACGGTGGGGATGCGGCCGTCGGCCAGGCCCTCGAAATCGCTGCGGTCGAAGCGGCGCATGCCCTGGCCGTAGGACACGACCACGGCGTCGACGTTGCCCAGCGAGCCGCTGACCAGGGCGCGCAGGGTGTAGCCTAGAGCGTCGCCGGTGGTGAAGGCGGCGGCCACGATGGTGGTGCTGAGGGCCAGGCCGATGACGATGAGGACGGAGCGGGCGCGGCGGCGTGGAATATGGCGGATGCCTAGTTTGACCAGCACCGGGTTGCGCGCGGCGAGCAACAGGGTGACCACGGCCGCCGTGGCCGTCAGGCCGGCCAGGACGGCCGCGATGACAGGGGTTGGAATGCCAAACAGACTCTGCATGGCTGGCTAAAGGGATGCGACGACCGGCGGGTGCGGGGCCGGGATCGGTCCTCGGTCGCCCGGTTCCTCGCCGACGATGCGTCCGTCGTGCATGTGGACGATGCGGTCGGCGCGCGCGGCGATGTCCCGGCTGTGGGTGACCAGGACGACGGTCAGGCCTGTGCGGCGGTGCAGGTCGCCGATCAGATTCATGACATCGTCGGCGGCCACTGAGTCCAGGTTGCCGGTCGGCTCGTCACCCCAGATGATG
>JAHCIE010000383.1 GCA_026129385.1 Anaerolineae bacterium | reverse complement strand
AGAAGAACCCATGAACCCCACCCGTCGAACCCTATCCCTGCTGTTTGTCCTGGCCCTGGCCGCGGCGCTGGTGGGCTGCGGGGCGCGAGCCACGCCCGCTCCCGCAGCAACGACGGTGGTCGCCAGCGTCAAGTCGCCGATGGGCTTGCCTGCCGAGGCGCTGCCTGCGGCTGATGCTCTCACCCTTGAACAGGCCGCAGGGGAAGAGATAGCCTTTGCCCTTCGCTCGTCAGCGGGTCAGGCCGGCGCCATCCCCGCTGCCCAGGCCACGCCGGCGCCCTTTGTCCAGACCAGCAGCGCCCCGGCGCCCCTGGCCGACCCCAACCGGCTGATCATCAAAAACGCCGACTTCGACATCGTGGTGGCCGATGCCACCGTCGCCCTCGACCGGCTGGCCGCCCTGGCTGCCGGCAGCGGCGGCTATCTGATCAGCAACCAGGTGCGCGAAGACGGCGGCTACAAGGTGGCGACGGTGCAGTTTGCCGTCCCGGCCGATCAGTTCGAGGCGGCCCTGCAACAGGTGCGCAAGCTGGCCATCCGTGTGAACAGCGAAAGCGCCAGCGGCCAGGATGTGAGCGAAGAATTCGTCGATTTGCAGGCCCGGATCAAGAACCAGGAGGCCACCGCCGACCGCATCCGCGGCTTTTTGGATCAGGCCAAGAATGCCGAAGAAGCCTTGAAGATCAACCAGCAACTGACGCAGGTGGAGCAGGAGATCGAGCAACTCAAGGGCCGGGCCAACTGGCTGCAACAGCGGGCGGCCTTCAGCATCATCACCGTCTTCGTCCAGCCCGAACGCCCCACCCCCAGCCCGACCCCCACCCCCACACCCACGCCCACCCCCACCGACACACCCACCGAGACCCCAACCGCCACCGCGACCCTGCCGCCACCCAGTACCCCCACCGCGACGGCGACGACCTCCGCCTATCCAGCGCCCGCCACGCCGACGGTCACGCCGACCTTCTCCGCCTACCCTGCGCCGGTCACGCCGACGCCGGGCTGCCCCGACGCCTACGAACCCGACAACTATCCCTTCGAGGCCAAGCCCATCGTGCCCAATGGCGGCTGGCAAAACCACAACTTCCACCTGAAGAATGACCGCGACCAGACCTATTTCGACGCCATCGCCGGCAGAACCTACGTTATGGAAACGGGACAGTTGGCCGATCTGGTGGTGACGGAGCTATTCCTGTATGACCCCAACGGGGACATCGTCGCCAGCGACCCTTATCTGAATGATGAGATTCGCGACGCGCACATCACCTGGACCGCCCCCGCGCCGGGCCGCTACTTCCTCCTGGTCCGCGCGTTCGAGACATCGGTGTGGGGCTGCGCCGCAACTTACCAACTCCGCGTGATCACCACGCCCTAGCCAACAAGAACCCCGTCGGGTTTGGAAAACCCGACGGGGTTCTTATCCGCATCTCCAGCGACAGACATATCTTCATCAGCGTCTGCGCCACTGCTGCCACACAAAGCGCCTGTTCCGCGTGTAGCGCGACCACAGCCAGTGTTGATGAGCCAGCCACGCCCGCCCCAGGTCCAGGCGCGACGGGCCATAGCCGTGGGTCAGGCGCAGCCACAAGGCGGGTGGAAACAGCCTTTCCCGGACTGCCTGCTGCCATGCCAGGTCGTCGTGGAGGCCGTGCATGGAGCGCGGCCAGCGTAGGAGTGTCTCACCGATGGTGGACCGCCCCTGGCGTAAGACGCTGCCTAGCCGCTGGCGGGTCTTAGCGGACCAGGGGGTGAATTGGTCCAACAGCGGTAGGATGCGGTAGGCGGCGGGATAGAGATGGCGGAGCCGATCCCAGTCCATCTGGTCGGCCCACGCTTCCACCAGACTGACGATGTCGGCCACCCCCATGAGACGCGGCCACTCGTAGTACCAGTGATTGAGGAACGTGTGGCGGTAAATATGCCACAGCGTCTCCTCGCGCCCCAGCGTGGCGGCTGGTACGCCGTGAAGGGTGAAGGTCTGGGCGGTGGAGGCCAGGTCGGCGAAGGTCTGGAGCGGGCCGCCCATATACACCGGGTCAAGGCCGCGATGTACCTCGACGCTGACCAGTTGGCCCTCCATGATGCGCTCGCAGGGGGGCAAATGGTGATCGGTGGACAGCGCGGGAGGCCCCTGCTCGGTGAAGCCGAGGTCCAGCAGAACTGCCTGAGCACGCGCGGCCGCCTGGGCTGGCACGAGGAGGTCAATGTCGCGCATAGGGCGCAAGTGGGGCCGGGGATAGACCAGGTAGGCCAACGCCGCGCCTTTCAACAGGAGTACCTCGATGCCGGCGCTCTGGAAAGCCGCCAGAATCTCGGCCAGCGCCCGTCCGCGCACGCGGCTCACGTGGGCGTGCAGGAGATAGTAGGCCAGTAGCTCGTCCTGGGCGGGTGGAGGGAGGGCAATGTCTGCGGCTTGGAGGTGGGTGTAGACCAGCGGGGCCAGGCCGTGGGCCTCGGCGCGAGCCGCCAGCCCCTCATAGCTTCGCAGTCCCTTCACGGCGTCCGTCAGACAGGTGTACAGCGCCGGGTGGCCGACGGCCTGGGCACATACCGCGAGCAGGGTTTCGAGGGTGGGGTCAGTGGGTGGGGCGGATGGCATAGCTGAGTGACTCATTAACAGGGCTTACGCGGTGACGGTCGCGCGGGGCGTAGGGGTAGCCCACGGTGGCTACCCCGCGCTAGCCAGGCAAAGCTTTGTATGAGTAGCTTTAGCTCTGGGCGGGCGACGGAGTACCGCGCAAGTCCTGTCATCAAGCCTCGCGGCCCTGTCTGTCGCCTGGCATAACATCCTCAGGTATCTTTCGGCGTCGCCCCCACCAGATGGCTCCCACCAGCCCAGCGAGCGTCAGCCCACTGAGGCCCAGCCCCACTGTGACGGTCCACGGCTCGTAGCGCCAGACCACAGTCGAAGCGCCGGTCGGTACAGGCGTGCCGCGCAGCAAGCCGTCCACGGCCAGCACCGGGGCCGGCTGCCCGTTGACCTGGGCTTGCCAGCCGGGGGCAAAGGCTTCGCCCAGCACGAGCAGCGCTGGCTGCGGCGTCTGAACCCTGACTGTCCAAGCTGCGGGTGTCGGTCGTTCCACGTCGGCGCGGGCCTCGGTCAGCGGCGCTCCCCTCGTCGGTAGCCCCAAACCAGCCCCCACTGGGTCCGCTGTCACTGCGTAGGCCAGTGGGTCGAAGTCCGGCGCCGCCAGCGCGGCCCGTACCCCTGCCTCGTCTGAGGTGACGCGCACGCCAGGCACCAGCCAGGCATGTGGCAAGCTCCCTGCCAGGCGATACAACCGCGCCTCCCCGACTCGTTCGACCTCCGCCACCAACTCTCGCGGCAGGTCGCGCTTCGTCACTACATAGCGGACGTTCAACAGCCGCCACCAAACCAGTTCAGGCACATCGCGCAGGACGTCATCATAGGCCGCCAGGTGGAGCGGGCTGTTGCCCACCACATCCTCCAGCCGCCAGAGAACCGCGCCATTGCCCCCGCCCGGTGGCAGCAGCCCCTCACTGCTGACGCGGAAGGGACCATTCGTATCCGCCTGGACGGCCCAGACAAGTGGGTTGGGCGCGAAGTAGCCCCCTGGCGGAGGCGTTTGGAGCAGGCCCCGCCCGCCAGTTGAGAACAGGTCGAGGACAGTCAGGCCGAGCAGCGCGACGAGCGCCCCCCGTTGTGGGAGGCGTCGGAGCAGCCAGGCCGTCGCGCCCAGCATCACCGCTGAGTATGCCGCCAGCGAACTCCATACCGCCAGCCGCCCCTCCCCCGGCTGCCCCCGCCACGCCCATGCAGCGACGAGCGCGACGGCGGCGAGGGCGAGGAGAAGGGAGGGAATAAGGAGTAGGGATTGAGGATTAAGGATTAAGGATTGACGATTAA
>JAHCIE010000382.1 GCA_026129385.1 Anaerolineae bacterium | reverse complement strand
CGACGACGCCCGTCGGCAGCTCGAAGAGCAGAACCGCCGCCTCCAAGACCGTCCCCACCAACACCAGTTGAAGCGGGTTCATGCCGACAACGGTGACGTAATACACGGCCAGGGCGACGAACATGGCGCTGTTCGCCAGAGTCGCGACACCGCTCAGAATCAGGTACACCCGGCCAGCGTCCCACTTCCTCACGCGCTGTCCTCCTCCATCGCCAGCAGGTTCATCGCCTCAAAGTCGTCCTCCGCCTGGTAACGTTGCCACAGGTCCCTGGCGAGGGCGCGGGCGTCGACGCGCACGTCGTAGCGCTCGAAATACTGGCCCAGGCGCAGCACGTCGCGCTCGAATAGGGCGCGGGCGTCACCGTTAGTCACCACGTCCACCGCCTGCGGGAAGTCAATGATCGTCCCCTCCCCCTCCCAATACAGCACGTTGAACGCCGACAGGTCGCCGTGCACGCGCCCGTGGCGCAGCATCAGATCGGCGTTGACCATCAGGCGGTCGAACACGCGCCGCGCGGCGCGGCGGTCCAGACGGGTTTCGTGGAGCGTTGGCGCGGGGAGACCTTCGTCGCCCAGGTACTCCATCAAGATCGCGTTTTCGCCGATGGCCCACGGGCGCGGCACGTCCGCCCCCGCCGCGTGGAGCAGCTGTAGGGTCTCGTACTCGTGGGCCAGCCACGAGATGTGGGCCGCGTGCTTCCCAAAGACCGTCCCCTTGGCGACAGCGCGGAGGGTGCGGTCGTCCTTGACCCGCTTGCCCTCGTCGGACAGGATGCGGCGGCCCTGGCGATACTGGGCGTCATTGCGCAACTGGCGAAACTCGCGCGGGCGATACACCTTCGCGGCGATCAGGTCGACGCCCGTGCTAGGATGCGCAGCGCAGCAGTAGACTGTTGCCTCCTTGCCGCCCTTCACCTGGTGCAGCACGTCGGTGATGATGTGGTCATCATAGAAGCGCGTCAGGTAGCTCAAAATCCAGGCGCGCTCGTGCTTAGACGAACTAAAGGATGGGTTGAAGGCCCCCTCGGCCCCTACCTCCGGGTCGGCCAGGCGTTCCGCGCTCGTCTGAGAAGGCTTCTTGCGCGCCACTGGGCGCATCGGTCGGTCCATGTCGTCATCATAGTCTAGATACTGTCGTGTCTCGGCACGCATTGTCGGCTCTAGCTCCTATCAGCCATTGGGCTGGATTCGAGAATCAAAAAGGCCATAGGACGCTGCCTATGACCTACCGCAACGGGGGCCGGTCACAGGCGTGCCCATGACCGGCCGAGTCGCGCATGCGGCTCGAATCGAACGGCCACGGGGCAGGAGCGCACCCGTGGCCGCATGGTTCTCAGGAAAGAGAGCCGAGGCGTGAGCGATAGCCAGGCGAGAGTCGAGGAGGCACGGCGCGCTGCATAGCATACGCGCTACCGCGCCCGGCGCGTAGCACGATGTGCCAGGCGGCCGGTCGTTCTCTCGTTCGCGATCTCACGCAGGCGGTTGTTACGTGACGCGCTCCAGAGAGGGGGTGGTAACAATGACTTGCATGACTTACTCTCCCTTCTGCGCAGAGCGCGGGGGGTATTCAGAACTGTGGGCAGTATATCACGCGGGGGCAATGCCCGTCAAGCGCAGCGCATCGCCCATTCGTATGACAGGCGATACGCCGAGCGGCTGAGCGGGACAGGCAGTTAGTTGGCGCTGGCAGCCCGCCGACTAGAGCTTCGCTTCGACAGGGCAGTGTCCAGGTCGCGTAGCGTGCGTTCGAGTTGCTGGCTAGCCGAAGCCAGATCAGCGAGTGGCTGCCCATCCGCCTTAGCGTCGACGCCGTCCGGCACGCCTGGCTCCTCAGCGACCCCGGTGTTCTCCATGACCGCGCGAATCGTATCGGGGTCGTTTTGCTTGCGGCGCATCAGTTCCAGCTCGCGGTTCACGTGCTTGGGCGTGATGGTGATGCCATAGCGGGCCAGCATATCGCGGAACTTGTGGTAGTCGCGAGCCAGGTTGACGGTCACCGACTCATAGCCGTGCTGGGCGATGGTCATGCGCGCTGAGTAGCGCATATTGTTGAAGAAGAACATCGAGCGGTCGGTGGCCGGTGGTTCAATCAGAATGACTGTCACGTCGGGATGGCGGCGCTGAACCTGCTTGATGTGGTAGACCAGCCCAGAGTGAAACCACGTTCGATAGACCTGGGCGGCGACAGCGCCCATACCCTGGTCGGCAAGATGACGGCGCCGACCGTCACTGATGAGCGCCGGGTTGTGCGGGCTATTGTCGAGGGGAACCGCCGAATTGACCACGACGACCACCTGCGCCCCATGCTCGATGGCCACGTCAAGGCTGGCCGTACCCCGCACGACACCATCCACGTAGTCGCGCCCCTGAATACGCACCGGGCGGCACAGGATAGGAATCGCCGATGAGGCAGCAACACTCTGGGAGATAGGGATATCAGCCAGGTGGCCCTCGCCGAAGACGGCGCGCTGACCGGTATCCAGATCGGTAGCAATGATGTACAGCTCTCGGTCAAGCTTACGGAAGTCGTCGGAACCACCGGCCGCTAGAATCGTCTTGTGCATGTAAGCGGCCAGGGGGTCATTAGTGTACAGGGCGGATGGCAGCGCTTCGCTCAAGGAAGAGACGACTTCGGTCGGGCGTAAGTCGCGCCAGTTGCGCATGTAGTAGCGAGCGATACTGGCCAGGGTCATGGGCAGGCCAAGCGTACGAGTCGCCATCTCGCGCACGTTTGGGCTAAGCTAGTCTGGCGCGCTGGGGCCACGTAGGAAGGGATGGTCGTTGTCCATGGCTCGCATCAGCTCAGCCGGCGTAATACCGTTTGCCAGAAAGGACGACACGATCGCCCCGGCGCTAGTCCCCACGTACACGTCAAACTGGGACGTATCCAGGTCCACCAGCAGGTCATCCATGGCCCGCAGCGCGCCAATCTCATAGACCGCGCCCGTTAGACCGCCGCCGGCCAGGACCAAAGCCGTCTTCACACTGGGTCGATGAGAGTTAGGGTGCGACACCGTTGTCTCCGGGTTATGTCAAGGATTCGCCTAGGGATGGGCCGGTGGCTCGACGGAAGGGTCGGCAGCCTCATCTGTCTGAGCTTCGAGGCTGAGGATAGAATCAAGCTTGGCAGTCAACTCTTCCAACTGCGTGGTAAGCCGTTGGATATCCGCTCGGGTGGGCAACTTGAGGCTATCCAGACCGCCTTCGTCGCCACTGGTGGCCGTGTCGGGCGTATCAGCGTCCAGCGCACGCGCCCGGCTGAGCAGGCTCTCTCGTAAACGGCGACCCTCGTCCTCGGACATCTGGCCGCGCCGCACCAGCACGTCGATGCGGCGCTCGATACCCTCTTCCAGGGTCCGCATCGCGCCAAGCGATGAGTAGAACGAGCGGCGGAAGATGTCGAAGGTGTCACCGCCAGTGCGGATGAGCGAAGTGAGCACCTGCTTGGGCAAACCGGTCCCCTGACGCTTCTCTTGCTCGAGGATGATCTGAGACAAGGTAACCGTGGTCAGGTCTTCGCCCGTCTCATGATCCACTACCTGGATATCAGCGCCAGCGCGTATCAGCTCAGCGATCCCCTCCAGGGTGACGTACGCCTTCGCCTCAGTATCGTAGAGCTTGCGGTTAGGGTAGCGCTTGACGATGCGCATGGACGACCTCGTGATATGGGGGCAGGATGGCCTGCAATGCCGGTCAGCACAATGTGCTCACCAAGTATAAACTCCTGACGCATCACGTCAAATCTGTACGCTGCCTAACACAGAGGCTGTCACAACAGAGCGCGCCTGCGCCTGGGGTGACAGCCTCTTCCGACTCTAGCTCGGTGTGGCGAGGCGTCCTGTCCAGTCAGCGTGCGACCAGGGATGCCCGCGC
>JAHCIE010000381.1 GCA_026129385.1 Anaerolineae bacterium | reverse complement strand
TAGGGGCGACCAAACTCGGCGTATTGGTCAGCGGTGAGCAGGTCGAAGCTGGCCCAATGGGTAGTGGCGAAGAATAGGCCATCCGCCCCGGCCGCCATACAGGCGCGGGAGAAGCCCCGGAATGTCTCGGTGATGACGGCGAGCGCGTCGTGGACGGCCTGTGGGCTGCTGACCAGCAGGGCGCGCAGGGCGTCGTGGCCGTCGATCATGTCGCCCAGGATGGACAGCGGGCTGAACACCGTCTCGATGGCATAGACCGATGGCCCGATACCGTCGCGGATCAGGCTGATGGCCTGGAGTTGCTCGGCCAGCGGACCACCGTCGAGAGGGAGCGGTTGCAGGCGACCCAGATCGGCGGCGCTCTGCAGCGGGTAGCTAAGGACGGCCGGCTTGTCTAGCGGCTGGCCGCTGAAGCGCAGCGTCACCCCCCAGCCTTCGACGTGGTACGAGGCGCGCGGGTTGATCTTCAGCCAATCCCAATCGTATTCCTTCTGCCAGCGTACCATCGCTTCAGCCAGACCGACCGCCGTCTCCTCGCTGTCGTAAAAATGTCGCCATAGGGCGACGGGGGGGCGATCTACCCCCTCGCCGCGCACGGCAGCGTCGACACGTTCCTTCTTGTGCATCTCGCGCATCGGGCGTCCTCCTGCTTCGTCTTTCCGCCGTTGGTTCCGCAGCACATGATAACCGCGCCGTGACGAGTGTCAAGTGCGGCGGCCGAGTTGGTACGCGCGGCAAGGTGTGCTATCCTGGCCTTGATTGCGCACGGTTCGGCATAGAAGTCACCCACCAGGCAGACGAACCTGCCCCTATAGAATCTGCGAATGGAAAGGACTTGCCATGACTGCTCCTCTGGCTGTTCAGTTGTACTCGGTACGCGAGGCGCTGGCCCGCGACTATGAGGGTGTGGTTCGTCAGATCGCCGACATGGGCTACGCGGGGGTAGAGACAGCGGGCTTCCCCGGCACGACGCCCCAGGCGGCCGCCCAGCTCTTCCAGGACCTTGGCCTCCAGGTGGCCGCCGCCCACTCGCCGCTACCCATCGGCGAGCGGCAAAACGAGCTACTCGACGCCGTGCTGGGCGTGGGCGCTACGCGCCTCGTCAACGGCGGCATCGACCGCAACCTGTACAGCAACGCGGACGGCATCGCCATCGCCGCCGACATGTTCAATGAGGCCGCTGCCGTCGCCGCTGCCCACGGTCTGAGCCTGGGCATCCACACCCACTGGTGGGAGTTCGGGCCGGTGGAGGGCAAGCTGGCTTTCGACGTGCTGCGCGCGCGCCTCGATCCGGCCATCTTCTTCGAGATCGACACCTACTGGGCGCAAACGGCGGGCGTCGACCCCATCCCTGTGCTCACGGAGCTTGGCCCCCGCGCCCCCCTCGTCCATATCAAGGACGGCCCCACAGCGTTGGGCGAGCCGCATGTGGCTGTGGGTGCGGGCAAGATGGATATTCCCGCCGTGGTTGCGGCGACGCTTCCTTATGCTGAGTGGCTCATCGTCGAGCTTGACCAATGCGCCACTGACATGCTCCGGGCGGTCGGCGACAGCTATGCGTACATGGTAGGCCACGGGCTGGCCCACGGGCGTAAGTAGGTGACCATGCGTTATGGCGCAATCCCCGGTCTTGACAAGCCGGTGGCAAGGCTGATTCAGGGCACGGTCATGGTCACGTCGAAGGACGTGGAACACAGCTTCGCCCTGCTCGACGCCGTGCTGGCCCAGGGCGGCACGACCTTCGACACGGCCCACGTCTACGGCCAGGGCGACAACGAGCGCACCGTCGGGCGCTGGGTGCGCGAGCGCGGCGTGCGCGACCAGGTGGTTATCGTCGCCAAGGGCGCACACCACAACCAGGATCGCCGGCGCGTCACGCCCTTCGACATCACCGCCGATCTGCACGACTCGCTGGCGCGCTTCCAGTTCGACGCGATCGACCTGTATCTCCTGCATCGCGACGACCCGGCTGTGCCGGTCGGGCCAATCATCGAGACGCTGAACGAGCATCGGCAGGCGGGCAAGATTCGCGCCTTCGGAGCGTCGAACTGGACCCACGACCGCATCCAGGCGGCCAATCAGTACGCCGCCGACCACGGACTGGTTGGCTTCGCCGCCAGCAGCCCCCAGTTGAGCCTCGTCGAGCAGGCCAGGGAGCCGTGGCCCAACTGCGTGAGCATCGGCGGGCCGCGCGGGACCGAGGCGCGGGCATGGTACGCCGCCAGGGGGATGCCGCTGCTCACGTGGTCGAGCCTGGCGGGCGGCTTCCTGTCGGGTCGGGTGCGCCGCGACAACCTGGACAGCTTTGACAGCTACCTGGACCGCCTGGCCGTGACCTCCTACGCCACTGAGGAGAACTTACAGCGATTGGAGCGGGCCGCCGCGATGGCCGAGGCGAAGGGGGTGAGTCTGCCGCAATTGGCCCTGGCCTACGTCCTCAACCAGCCGCTGAACGTGTTCGCCCTCGTGGGGGCCAACACGGGCGACGAGTTCGCCGCCAACGGGGCGGCGCTGGACCTGGTTTTGACGCCCGACGAGATGATCTGGCTCGACAGCGGCAGCGGGGATACGCACCCGGCCGAGTAGCGTGAGGCGGTGGCCCTCGCAGGTCATGGCAGCGGCGCGGCGGTTACGTCAAGGATGCCCTGCTGCCCGTCGAGGCGTTCCCAACGCACGACGACCGGCCCGCCGCTGCCCCCGGCGGGCGCGGGTGCGTGCGTAGGCAGCGGACGGCCCTTCGCCCCATAGCCGCGCCAACCCTGCCACGCCGAGCGGAACTCGCCGCTGTAGGCCCAGTCCACCGCCCAATACTCTACCTCCTCGCCGCCCCCCACCAGGTCGACGCCCTGCTCCGATATGCGGAACGCCGGCGTCTCGGCGCCAGCGACAGCCTCAGCCGCGCCGCCGACGCGGGCAACCATGAACGGGCGGGCATCGGCTCCCAACAGGCGAGCGCGCGTGACGGCGACACCGACATGGGACGCCTCGACACCCAGCCAGCGCCGCCCCAGGCCGGCCGCCGCCAGGAGCGTCGTACCCGCCCCGGCGAACGGGTCGAGGACAAGATCGCCCGGGTTGGACGAAACAGCCACGATGCGCTGGAGCAGGGCCAGGGGTTTCTGAGTCGGGTAGCCCGTGCGCTCGGCGGGGGGCAGATGCATCATGTCGGGGATGTCGAGCCACAGATTATCTAGCCGCGCCTGGTCCACCAGGCGACCGTCAGGCGTCTCATCGAGGAAATACTTGACCCGCCGACGGCCCGACCGCGTCTGGTGGATACGCCCCTCACTTTCGAGCGCGGCCAGGCTGGCCGCCGTATAGTCCCCCGGCGGGGCGGTGCGGAACCATCGCCCGCGCGCCTCATCCCAACGCGCCTCGCCGCGCGGCACAACCCGCTCGACGGTCAGGCGGTTGAAGGTGAAGCGATCGCTCCGGGTGTAGAACAGCAGGCTGTCGGTTACCCGCCCATACTGACCACTGGCCGCCTTACGCCCAAGCAGCGCGGCGCGCTTCCAGACAATCTCATTGCGAAAGGCGTCGGCCCCAAAGATCTCGTCTAGTAGGACACGCGCATAGTGAACTGCCCGCCAATCCAGGTGGACGTACAGGCTGCCGTGGTCGGCAAGCAAGCGATGCACCAGGCGTAGCCGCGGGTAGAGCATATCCAGCCAGGCATCGAGGCTGACCCATGTATCACTGAACACGGGGCGTTGGACCATCCGCCCATCTGGGAGAACCATACTCTGAGCGTACTCGGCGCGACTGACGAAGGGTGGATCAAAATACGCCAGATCAACCTGTCCGCCCAGGCCGTCGCACAGTAGCGCGTCCATCGCAGGCAGATTGTCGCCGCGAATGAGACGATTACGCGCCGGC
>JAHCIE010000380.1 GCA_026129385.1 Anaerolineae bacterium | reverse complement strand
AAGGGCGAGGAAGACCTTCTCTTCGGTTGTCAAAGCCTGGTCGCTCGGCAATGCGCGCAACGCAGCCTGCGCCTCAGCGACACTATAACCGAGACCCGTAAGCGCCTCGATAACCTCGGTGTCGGCGAAGCCCAACCCCGTCGGCGCGGGCGCGAGGCCAACGCTGGCCAGATCGAGCTTACCCTTGAGATCGACGATCATTTGCTGCGCCGTGCGCCGACCGACGCCCGGTACCTGGGTCAGTACATCGACCTGCCCCGCGGCGATGGCGGCCTGAAGCGTGTCGGGATTGATGCGCGACAGGACGGCCAGCGCCATGCGTGGCCCGACGCCCTTGACGGTCAACAACTGATTGAATAGCTCTAGCTCCGTCTCGGAGCTAAAGCCGTACAGGGCTATCTCATTCTCGCGCACGTGTAGGTGCGTCGTCAGGTGAATGGGGCTGCCTACCGATCCGGCCTTGTCCACAACCGTGGTTGGGACACGAATCCGCAGCCCGATGCCACCGACCCCGACCACTACGCTAGTCTCATCTGTCGCCAACAGGATACCATCTACCGACGCAATCATCGCTTCCCTCAGCCAGTGGACATTCGGGAGGATTATAGCCCGTTTGGGGTGGTAAGTCTAACCTTCACGAGAAGAGATGGCTGGCCGCGGCTGGTACATCCGTGGCCTGACTGTGCGGAGTGTGAGTATCCCGCGCAGGTCTGGGTTTTTTTGGCGCGCTCCGCCGACCGCTCTATAATGAGGCGTCATGCAAGTCACCGTGATCTGTACTGTGAAAAATGAGGCGGCTAACCTGCCCCGCCTGCTCGATAGCTTGCTGGCCCAGACGCGGCCGCCGGACGAGATGGTCATCACCGATGGCGGCTCCACCGACGGCACAGCCGCCGTGCTGCGGGCCTATGCCGAGCGCGTGCCCTGGCCTCTACTGGTCATCGCCGCGCCAGGAGCCAACATTGCCGCCGGGCGCAACATGGCCATTCGCGCGGCAACGGGCGACGTCATCGCGTCCACCGACGCCGGTGTGTGGCTGGAGCCGAACTGGCTGGCGGACCTGGTCGCTCCCCTGGCTGATCCGGGGCTTGACGTGGTTAGCGGCTTCTTTGTGCCCGATCCCCACGGCACGTTTGAGACGGCCCTGGGCGCGACGACGCTACCGGCTGTGGAGGACGTTCGCCCCGACCGCTTCATCCCGTCGAGTCGCTCGGTCGCCTTCCGCAAGCACGCCTGGCAGGCGGTCGGCGGCTATCCGGAGTGGCTCGACTATTGCGAGGATGTTATCTTCGACCTCCACCTGCGGGCGCGCACGCCGACCTTCGGCTGGGCGCCCACTGCCGTTGCCCACTTCCGCCCCCGTTCGTCACTACGCGCCTTCGCCCGCCAGTACTATCTGTATGCCCGTGGCGATGGCAAGGCCGGGCTGTGGCCCCGACGGCACGCGGTTCGCTATGCCACCTATCTCGTCGTAGCTCCCCTATTGCTGGCGCTGGGCTTCCGCCACCGGGCCGCCTGGGGCGCACTGGCGCTGGGTCTGGTAGCCATGCTGTTTACCCCGTACAAGCGCCTTGTGGCCCTGACGCGAGGCTGGCCCTGGGCGGCGCGCCTGGCTGCGGCAATCTGGATGCCGGCGATACGCTTGACAGGCGACGTTGCCAAGATGCTGGGTTACCCGGTCGGGGTGGCCTGGCGCTTGAGGCATAGACGCCGATGATCGATGTGGCTATTGTCATTGTCCAGTACAACGTGCGTGACCTGCTGCGGGACTGTCTACGCTCGGTTCTGGCCAGCGAAGGTGTGACATACACGATCTGCGTCGTCGACAACTGCTCGACCGACGGCAGCGCGGACCTGGTAGCGGCGGAGTTTCCCACGGTGGGATTGATGCGCGCGCCAGTCAATGGCGGCTACCCCTACGCCAATAATTTGGGCCTGCGCACCTTTGGCTTCCGCGCTGTCGCCGATGAGGCGGCGGCGTCGGCCGCCGTCGCCATAGTCGACACTCCAGCCGTGCCGACGGCGCGCTACGTGCTGCTTCTCAATCCGGATACGCTGCTGCCACCGACGGCCCTGCGCGATATGGTGGCCTTCATGGATGCTCACCCCCGCGCCGGCGCGGCCGGCCCACGCCTCGTGCTGGCGGATGGGACGCTCGATCTGGCCTGCCGGCGCGGCGAGCCCACGCCGGCCGTGAGCTTCTACCGCTTCGCGCGTCTGTCGCGGCTGTTTCCCAAGAGCGCGCGTTTTGGCCGCTACAACATGACCTACCTCCCCGAGGACCAGTTGGCGCTGGTGGATTCTGTCGTTGGGGCGTTCATGCTGGCCCGCCGTGAGGTCATTGAGCAGGTTGGCTTGATGGATGAGCGCTTCTTCATGTATGGCGAGGACCTGGACTGGGCCAAACGTATCCGCGCGGCAGGCTGGCAGGTATGGTATAATCCGAGTGTCGTCGTTCGTCACTACAAGCGGCAGTCGAGCAAGCAGAGCGCACGCGCCCAGCGCGAGTTCAAGCGCGCCGAGTGGCTCTTCTACCACAAGCACTATGAAGCCGAGACGCCCGTGTGGCTGCACTGGCTTGTGATGGCCGGTTTCGCAGTACGCGGCGGTCCTCGCCTCATACGTGAGGCGCTCCAAACGCCCGCTTCCGAGGTTGGGAAGCGCGGGAGGACCCCATGACGCTACGCAACGGGACCCTGGCCAATATTCTGACGGCTGTGCTGGATGCCGCAATGGCCTGGTTGGCCTTCTTCCTGGCTTACCAGGCCTACCTGCGCTTCCGTCCCGAGTCGCCCCCTTTCCAGAACTACATGCCGATGGCAGCGTTGAATGCGGCCACCATTGTCGTCGTCTTCTTCTTTGCCCGCCTGTATCACCAGTCGCGCAGCCAATCCACCCTGGACGAGGTGACGCGCATCTTTGGCGCCGCTTCTATCGGCGTTGTCTTGACGGTGGCCTTTACCACGTTGCTGCTCCCTGGTCTTGACTACTCGCGCTGGATTATCGTCTTGACGTGGATTCTCACCTTGCTGCTCTTGAGTCTGGAGCGCATGGCCCTGGCGGGATTTGGCTCCTACCTGCATCGGCAGCGCATTGGCGTGGATCGGTTGCTTATTGTCGGCGCGGGCGACTCTGGTCGCGTGGTGTCGGATCGGGTGCTACGTACGCCAGAGCTGGGCTACGAACTGGTTGGCTTTGTCGAAGACCGCCCCGACCGCATGGGCCGCCCCGACGTGCCGATTCTCGGCACAACCGACGACCTCGAAACGATCATTGCGCGTGAGGCCATCGACGAGATCATCATTGCGCTGCCCAACGCAACCCATGAGGAGATGCTCGACATTATTGCTCGCTGCCATACCGGCCGAACGAGTATCAAGGTCTTTCCGGACGTGTTCCAGATCATGGCGTCCGAGATTAGTATCGGCCACTTGAGCGGGCTACCTCTGGTCACTGTGCGTGACAGCGCGCTGCAAGGCTGGAAGCGCACCCTCAAGCGCGGCGTCGACCTGATCTTCAGCAGCTTGCTACTGGTCATCCTGTCGCCCCTGATGCTGCTTTTCGCTATCCTCATCAAGCTCGACTCGCGCGGCCCCGTCTTCTATACCCAGGAGCGCATCGGCCTGGACGGTCGTACATTCCCTGTCATCAAGTTCCGTACAATGACACACTCGGCGGGATCAGACCAGCCGGGTTGGACGATTGCCCACGACCCACGACGCACCCGGGTAGGCCGCTTGCTGCGACGAACTTCCCTCGACGAGTTACCGCAATTCATCAATGTGCTGCTCGGTGATATGAGCATCGTTGGCCCGCGTCCTGAGCAGCCGACCTTCGTCGAGCAGTTCCGCCGCCAGTTCCCGCGCTACATGGAGCGCCACCGCGAGAAG
>JAHCIE010000038.1 GCA_026129385.1 Anaerolineae bacterium | reverse complement strand
ACGCCGGGCAATGCAGTCACAGCCACCGCCAACGCTCTCTACGCCACAGCCGTGGCCGTGACGACGGGGACATTTACGCCGGTTCCGAGTGATGCGGTGACGCCTGTGATCGTGCTGCCCACGGCGGTTCCGCAGAATGTGCTCACCGCAGTGGCGCAGCTGCGCGCGGCCGCCGCAACCACCGGCGTCCCCACACCCTGGCCCTGGAACGTGGTGGTTGCCACACCCACGCCGGTTCCGCTCCTGCTCACGGCGACGCCCTTTCCGGCCAATGCCGCGACTGCGGTCTACCAATCTGCGTACGCCACCCTGGTCGCTGTCACCACCGGCACCTTCACGCCGCTGCCGCCGAACGCCACGGTGATTGCGCCGGCGTCGGCGCCGCTGTTGGTGTTTCGCACACCCGTGCCGGGCGATGCGCTGCCGCCAGCCGTGGCCGCGACGCCCGCGCCGATCGCAGCCCCCACCGCCGCGCCCACCGCGCTGCCCGATGACCTGCGCGCGTACATCCTCTTCACCAGCGACCGTGAGGGCGCGCCGGTCCTGCTGGCCTATGCCCCCAACGCGCGCCGCCTCGCCTTCCTTTCGCAAGCCTGGCCCTATCCCCTGGCGCTGGCCGCGGCCAGCCGCTCGCCGGACGGCGCCTTCACCCTGCTGGTGCAGGAGGATGCGCAGCGCATCCCGCAGATTTTCATCCAAGACACCATCAGCAATACGCTGCGGCCATTGACCACCGGCCCTCGCGCCAGCTTCGAGCCTGATTGGTCGCCGCGCGGCGATTTCATCGTCTTTGTTTCCCAGGAGACGGGCAACGATGAAATCTTCCGGGTGCGACCGGACGGCACAGACCGCCAACGCCTGACCGATAACCCGGCCGCGGATCGCAGCCCGTCGTGGTCGCCCAACGGCGCACGCATCGTCTTCTGGTCCAACCGCGAGACCGGTCGCCGCCAGCTTTGGATCATGAACGCCGACGGCTCCGAGCAACGGCCCTTGATGGACAGCCCATACAACGATTGGGACCCCATATGGATCAAGTAATGCAACTGGCTACGGGGCTGGGAATGCCGCGCCTGGCGCAGACCTCGACCTGAATGGAGCGACTCGACCGCCTAGGTTGGGCGGCGGGCATTGCCTTCGAGAGCTATGGCCTGCGTATCGGCGTGCGTACCAACACGCCGGACATTCTGCCCCAGTTAGGGCCGTACTTCCCCCCTGACTGGACGCCAGCGACAGACCTTGAGGTGGACTGGCTCTACTCGCTGAAGGTGGGTGGGGAAGGCACGCGCCCCGGCGTCCGCCGCTTCCACCTCGCCTACTCTGACGCGGCTCTCATTGGGCGGTCGCGTGACATCGAGCCGGTGTTCCATGCCCTGGAGGCCGATATTCAGGCTGTGATAGCGAACCTGGCGCGCGAGCGACTGTTCATCCATGCCGGCGTCGTCGGCTGGGAGAATCAGGCCATCCTGATCCCAGGCGAGAGTCGCAGCGGCAAGACGAGCCTGGTGGAGGCCTTCCTCCGCGCGGGCGCTACGTACTATTCCGACGAATACGCCGTTCTCGACCCAGATGGCCGCGTCCATCCCTTCCCGCGCGCCCTGGGTGTGCGCCATCGCCAGGATAACGGCTGGACGCGCCAGCCAGTCGAGGGCCTGGGCGTGTCGGTGGGTCAGACACCGCTACCGGTAGGGTTGGTACTCCTGACAGAGTACAAGCCAACCGCTCACTGGCGGCCGCGCTCTGTCACGCGGGGCCAGGCCGCGCTGGCACTGTTTGCACATACCTTCGTCGCTCACCGCGAGCCAACCCTGGCGCTCGGCATCCTCCAGCGCGCGGTCGCCGCGGCGACCGCGCTCAAGGGGGCGCGCGGCGAGGCCGATGAGGTTGTTGGTCGCGTTCTGGCCCGATTGTCTACCAGCCAGGCCCAGAGCGCTTGCTGAAAAGGGGGTTCTTATGGACATAACAGCTATGCCTTATGCATGCCGCGACGGCCTGGTCGTGCAGGACTTGCCACCGGATGAGGTACTTGTCTACGACACGGCCCGCGGCAAGGCTCACTGCCTCAATCGCACGGCAGCCCTGGTGTGGCGCGCGTGCGACGGGCAGACGAGCGTCGAGGCGATCGCGCGCCGTGTCAAGGGCGACATGGGCGCAGCCTCTCTCGACGAGGCCCAGGATGCAGTGTGGCTCGCCCTGGATCGCCTTAGCCGGGCCAACCTGCTCCAGCAGCCGATGACGCCGCCCCTGGTAGCGGCGGGCATGTCGCGCCGTGAGTTCGTCCAGAAACTGGGCGTGGCCTCTCTCGTGCTGATTCCCGGTGTGTCGTCGGTACGCATCCCCAGCCAGTTGCAAACCGGCAGCCCCGGGCAGAGCGGCGGTAGCGGACCGAACCCAACACCAACCAGCAGTGGTGGTAGTGCGCCCATCGCCACCCCCAAGCCCGCCACCTGTATCGCCGCCGGCCAGCGTTGCTCGACGAGCAGCGGCCTGCCCTGCTGCCCAGGCCTGCGCTGCGTGTCCTTCGGCTACAACTCCGTATGCATGTAGGCGCGCCGTCGGCCGCTGCGTTCGCGCCGTCAGTCTACCAGAAGCCGCTGTTCCGCCTCGTGGCCGCTGACGGTTCACCGTTCCCGCCCCTCCCGACGGCTGTCGATTGGGATGGCGTGGCGCGCCAGGCACGGCTGCACCGCCTGGAGCCCTTGCTGTACGCCGCCCTGCGGGACGAGGACTGCCTCCCCAGCGATATCGAGGCCGAGTGGCGCGAGGCCTACCTGACCACCGCCCTGCGCAACGCCGTGGCGCTCCGCGCCCTGGACGCGGTTGTGGCACGCCTGGCGGACGCCGGCATTCCGGTCATCGTGCTGAAGGGTGCGGCGCTCGCCCAGACCGTGTACGGGAACGTCGCGCTGCGCCCCATGCACGACCTGGACGTGTTGGTACACCCCGCGCACGCGGCCAGGGCGCTCCAGGCGCTGGCGTCCCTGGGCTTTCGCCGCCTGTGGGACGAGCCGCGTCACGGCGCGGAAGCGGCTTACGAGAGCCATACCTCGCTCATCAACAGCGCCGAGATGGGCGTCATCCTGGAGCTACACTGGGGACTGATTGACTCGCCCTACTATCAGAGCCGCCTGCGCACCGACTGGTTCTGGGCGACGGCGCGCCCCTTGCGCGCCGGGCAGTCGCAGCCGCTCATCCTCGGCGCATCTGCCCAGATTCTGTACCTGTGCGCCCACCTGCTGTTGCATCATAGCGGCGCGCCCGACGGCCACCTCCTGTGGCTTAACGACATCGCCGCGTGTGTCAGTCACGACGGCGACGCTATCGACTGGGATGCCATTCTGGCTCAGGCACAGCGCGACGATCTGGTGATCGCCCTACAGCGCACTTTGCCGCGCATCGCCACCGAGTTCGGCGCGCCCGTGCCGCCAGCGGCGCTGACCCGCCTGGCCGCCCTGCGCCCCACCCGCGCTGAGAGGCGCATCGTCGCGCGCCTGACCCTGGCCCATCGCCCCGTAGGCCAACGTTTCTGGGATGACTTGACGACGTTCAGCGACTGGCCGCGCCGCATTGGCTTCGCCACGGCTAACTTGTTCCCGTCCCAGGCTTACATGCGGTGGCGCTATGGTATCGCCCACCCTGCTCTGACACCCCTGTACTACCCCTATCGCTGGTGGCCTGCGGGTCACTACGCAGCCTGACGGAACCGTCGGCCCCGCCCGTATCGGACGCCGAGGAGGCTCGATGAAAATCTTGGTGACGGGTGGGGCTGGCTTCATCGGCTCCCACGTGGTAGATGCCCTGGTCGCGGCCGGCCATGACGTGAGCGTCGTGGATGACCTATCCACCGGCCGCCGCCACAATCTCAACCCGCGGGCGCGCTTCTACCAGGTGGATATTCGAGACGCGGCCCTGGACGACATCATCGCCCAGGAGAAGCCCGACGTGGTGAGCCACCAGGCAGCGCGAGCGAACGTGCGCGAGTCGATGGAGAAGCCAATCCTGTACGCCGATGTGAACATCCTCGGTTCGCTCAATCTTCTAGAGAGCTGCCGCCGCCACGGCGTGCGCAAGGTCATCTATGCCTCGACCGGCGGCGCATCGTATGGCGAGCCGCAGCAGCTGCCCGTGCCTGAAGACCATCCCATCAACCCGCTAGACCCCTATGGCGCGAGCAAGCATCACGTTGAGCATTATCTGTACCTGTATCGCGCCAACTACGGCCTGGACTATACCATCCTGCGTTACCCGAACGTCTTCGGCCCCCGCCAGGACCCCCACGGCGAGGCGGGCGTCGTGGCGATATTCACCGGCCTGATGCTGTCGGGCGGCGAGCCTATCATCAACGGCACAGGCGAGCAAGAGCGCGATTTCGTCGATGTGTCGGACGTGGCCCGCGCCAACTGGCTGGCCCTCAGCCAGGGCGGCGGCCGGGTGTACAACATCGGCAGCGGTACAGGCACATCCATCAACCGCATCTACGCGCTATTAGCCGAGCTGACCAGCTACGACGGCCCCGTGGTCCATGGCCCATCCAAGCAGGGTGAGGTCTACAAGATTTACCTCGACGCGAGCCGGGCGCGCCGTGAGCTGGGCTGGTATCCCAAGATGTCCCTGGAAACGGGTCTGGCCCGCACGGTCGAATACTTTCGCACCTCTATCCTAGCCCCCGCTGGCGAACCGTAATATCGATACCCACCCTTAACCGCTGGAGGCCCCCCTATGCATCAACTGGACGCCTATCTCGCCGAGTTGGCGGCCGCGCTGGCCGCAACCCCGCGCGACCCCCTGGACGACATCGCGTGGGCCTTGTGGGAGACCTATCGCCGGGATGGGACCATCATCGCCTGCGGGAACGGCGGCAGCGCAGCGTCCGCCTCGCATCTGGCATGTGACCTGTCCAAGTGGACCATCCACGAGGGACGCCGCCGCGTGCGCGCGTTGGCCCTGACCGATAACGTGCCCATGATGACCGCCTGGTCGAACGATACCGCCTACGAGCGGGCCTTCGTCGAGCAATTGATGGGCCTGTATCGACCCGGCGACACCCTCGTCGCCATCTCGGGCAGCGGTAATTCGCCCAATGTGCTGCGCGCTGTCGAGTGGGCCAACGAGCAGGGCGCGACCACCATCGGCCTGACGGGCTTCGACGGTGGCAAGCTGGCCGGATTGGCGCGCCACGCCATGATCGCCCCCAGTCACCTGATGCCCCTGGTCGAGGATGTTCATATCGCCGTGTGTCACGGCCTGGCCGTAACCCTGGGCGCGATGATCGCCGAAGAGCATCTACTCTTCGAGCCAACGCGGCTCCGAACGCAAGCCGCCTGACACTCGACGCTAATCAGTCGCCTGACTGCACGCGCCCGACGGGTATCCGTCGGGCGCGTCGTCGTGTCTGGGGACGGAGTCGGGTTCCTTCGCCCTGGGCCGCCCGCCGCTAGTCGAGGCCAGGGCGACAGCCATCGGCGATCTAGGGCGTGACGGCGGTGGTCTCGGCCATCGGCTCCCCATGGCGGGGGCGGCGCAGCCAGGCAGCGGCGGCCTGGGGGAGGTCGGCCAATGAGGCGCGCTGGACAGTGGTGGGCGGCAGGGAGGCCAGGAATTGCTGGCCGTAGGCCTTACTCAGGATGCGACGGTCGAGAACGACAACGACACCCCGGTCGGTCTTGGCGCGGATGAGTCGGCCGAAGCCCTGGCGGAAACGCAGAATAGCCTGGGGCGTGGCGAACTGGTTGAAGGGATCGTCGAAGGTCTCGGCGCGGGCGGCGAAGACGGGATCGGTGGGCACGTCGAAGGGCAGGCGAGTGACGACGAGGACGCTCAGGGCGTCGCCCACGACGTCGACGCCCTCCCAGAAGCTGCGCGTGCCCAATAGCACGGTGCGCTCGTTGGACTTGAAGGCTTCGAGGAGGCCGCGCCGCCCGCCGTCGAGACCCTGCCCCAGGACAACAATGCCCTCCTCGCCCAGGGGCTGGCCGATGGCGCGGTAGGTCTGGCGCAACTGGCTGTGGGAGGTGAACAGGACGAGGGCGCGGCCCTCGGTGGCCTTGCATAGCTCGATGAGCGTCTGCTCCAGGCGGCGCTGGAAGTAGGGCTGGCTCGGCTCCGGCATGTCGGTCGGCAGGTACAGGAGGGTGGAGGCTTCGTAGTCGAAGGGCGAGCCGACGGCATCCTCCACCGCATCGTCCTCCAGGCCCAGCCGCTCGCGAATATAGCTGAAGTCCTCGCCGGTGCGCAGGGTGGCCGAGCAGAGCACGACCGTCTCCTTCGCCCCGAACAGGTACTTGCCGAGCAGGCCGCCGACGTGGAGCGGCGCGCCATTAAGCTCGACGCTGTCGTTGCGCGGCTGGACCGACAGCCAGTAGACACACGACGGGTCGGGATGGGCCAGGATGGCGTCGGCGGCATCGGCGATGTCCTGGATGACGCGGCGGCGGGCGGCCAGCTCAGCCGTCCACTCCTGGTGCTCGGGCAGGCGGAAGTGGGCGTCGTCCAGGCTATGCCACAGCCTGTCGAGGCCATTGAGGACGTTCTTGAGACCAGCGTACAACTCGTGACCTTCGGCCTCGATGGGTTCCCAATCGGGCGAGGTGCGCGCGCCGTGGGTCAGGCGAATCTGGACGTCGTAGGCGTTCTGGCCGCGCCGCTCGGCGAGCTGGTCATCGAGGAACCGCTGCAACTGGTTGAAGACAGTCGCCAGCCGGCGGGCGGCCACGTCCACATCCTCGCGCAGGCGGGCGAAGACGCGGGCGAAGGCGGCCTTGTCCTCGGGGCTGGCCTTGCTGGTGGTGATGATGGCGTCGAGGTTGCCCAGGAAGCCGCCCCAGCGGTTGGGGCCGAGGGCGTGGCTCAGGTCGTGGAGAGCCGCCTGGGCCTGGCCCTGGGTCAGGGTCTGGCCGAACTGCTCGGTGGCGCGGGCCTCCAGGTGGTGGGCCTCGTCGATGATGACGTGGTCGTAATCGGGCAGCAGGCGGTTGTCGACGCCCAGGTCGGACAGGAACAGGGCGTGGTTGACGACGACGACGTGGGCAGCCTCGGCCAGCGTGCGCGCGCGCCAGTAGAAGCAACCGTCGCCGCACACGTCGGGGCGACACACGTCCTGGTCGGCGCATACCTTGCTCCACACGCCCATCTCGTCGCCCATGAGAGCCAGTTCGCCCACGTCACCGGTGAGGGTGGAGGGCAGCCAGGCCAGAATCTTCGCCAGCACGCGGACCTCGGTGGTAGACAGGTCGTCGCGGCGGCGGAAGGCGGCCAGGCGGGTCTTGCACAGATAGTTGGTGCGGCCCTTGAGGACGGCGACGCGGAAGGGGACAGGTAGCACGCGCTGGAGGTCGGGCAGGTCTTTGGCGAAAAGTTGGTCTTGAAGATTGATGGTGTTGGTGGACACGGCGACGCGCTCGCCGTTCTGCACCGCCCAGCTGATGGCGGGCAGTAGATAGGCCATGCTCTTGCCGGTCCCCGTGCCCGCCTCGACCAGCAGGTAGCCGCCGTCGTTGAAGACCTGCACCACGTCACGCAGCATCTGCACCTGCTGGGGGCGATGCTCGTAGCCGGGGAAGTGGGCGGCAAACAGGCCATCGGGGCCGAGCAGGGCGGCCAGCCTGTCCTCGTCGAGCATGGTGCGGTGGGGGGACTTCGCCAACGGCTCGCCGTCATCGTTGTCGCGGAGCAGGCCAACCGCGCCCTGGCGCAGCGCACCCTTCGCGCGAAGCTGGGCGCCGATGCTGCCGCTGAAGGCATGGCGGGCGCGGGCGCGCTCGGCTTCCTGGAAGACAGTCTTGAGGGGCCAGTCGATGCGCGCGGTCAGGCGGTTGATCTCGCGCAGGCTGTCCATGTCCAGGTCCTCGGCGCGGCGCATGAGGGCCAGGAACAGGTCACGGGCGGCGCGAGCGTCGTCGACGGCGCGGTGCTGGCTGGGGAAGGCGATGCCCAACTCGCTCATCAGGGTGGCAAGGTTGTAGCGCGAGGCGTAGGGGATGAGGATACTCGCCAGCTCGAAGGTGTCGATGTGGGGGTGGCCGGGCAGGATGCCCGCCTTCGCCAGATAGCCGAGGTCCTGGCCGACGCTGTGGCCGACGACCGGCGCAGGGCCGATGAAACGTTCCAATTGGGCGCGCACGGCGTTCAGCATGGGGGCGCGGCGCAACTGGGCATCGGTGATGCCGGTGAGTTGCTGGATGCGGTAGGGCAGTGGGCGGCCGGGGTTGACCAGGGCGCTCCACTCCCCCAGCGATTCATCGCCCCGGAACTTGACGGCCCCGATCTCGATGATGGCATCGCGGTCGGTGCTCAAGCCCGTGGCTTCAATATCCAGGGCCACATAGACGCGGGACATGGGCGGCGGCTCCAGGGCAGAGGTTACGTCAGCGCGGTGATTATACACGAAAGACCGATGATGCACCACCGGCGCGGGCTTGCCCGGCCCCGGCCGCTACCGGGCCGTGAGGCGTAGCGCCTTCGAGCCGCCAGCGGGGAGTGCGACCTGGTAGGTGGGGGGATGGATGTCAGGGACGGCGGCCCCCGTCAGGGCATCGGTGGCGGCGTAGCTGTCGGCGACAAGGCCCGTGGTCGACAGGTCGAAGGTCAGCGCGGCGGGCGCGTCGCCGAAGTTGAACACGGCCAGCACGATGTCATCGCCCACGCGGCGAACATGGGCATAGGCCTTGTCGTTGTCGGCAGCCTTCACCGGCTCGTAACTGCCCTGGCGCAGCGCGGGGCTGTCGCGGCGCAGGCGAATCAGGGCGCGGTAGGTTTCCAGCAGTGACCCCGGCTGCCCCTGCTGCTCCTCGACCGACACGCCGTCGGCGGGGTGATTGTTACGTTCGGTCGCCTGCGACCACGTCGTCATACCAGGGCCGGTCGCGGCCGCGTACCAGTCCATCGGCTCGCGGCGCGGCAGGTCGCCCAGACTACCAGCGCCCTTCGTTCCCTGCATCCCGATCTCCTCGCCGTAGTAGATGATGGGCGTCTGGGGAATGGTGAACAGGAAGGTCGCGGCGGTCTTGGCGCGCTCAACATCGCCCCCGAAGTCGCTCATGGCGCGGTTGGTGTCGTGGTTGTTGATGAAGGCGACGCTGATGGCCCCTGGCGGGTAGGCGCGCAGTGGCCCCGGCGCGTCCAGCTCCAACAGCCCCGCCGACGCCTGCCCCGGCAGCACCCCGTCGCCCACCTTGTCGTGGTTGCCCTGGAGGCTGCCGTACAGCGGGAAGTCGAAGGCGGCGTCGAACTCGTTGTCGAAGTAGGGCACAATCTCACGGCGGTTGCTCGTCCACGCCTCGCCGAGGAGCAGGGCATCGGGGTTGACGCCCTTCACCGTCTGGCGTAGCTGCTTCCAGAAGGGGTGAGGGATGCCCAGCACGTAGTCGAGGCGGAACCCGTCGATGCCCTGGCCCGCTGGGCGCGTTCCGCCCAGGGTCAACCAGTATTCGGCCACATCGAGCATATACTGGGTGGTCGCAGGGTTGGCATAGTTGAGGGACGGCATCTCGCGCAGGCCCGCGAAACCATCGTAGGTCGTGTGGGCCTCATTAGTCCAGCGGTAGAAGCCCGTGTACTGCGACTGGGGGTTGTTGTAGGCGTCCTCAAAGAACGGATGCTCGTTGGAGGTGTGGCCCGCCACGTAATCGAGGATAACCTTCATGCCGCGCGCGTGAGCCTCGTCTACCAGCCGCGCCAGGTCCTCCATCGTTCCGTATTCGGGCTGTATCGTGTAGTAGTCGGTGGTGTCGTAGCCGTGGTAGGATGCCGCCTCAAAGATGGGCGTCAGCCACAGGGCGGTCACGCCCAGGCCCTTGAGGTAGTCGAGGCGCGACGTGATGCCATTGAGGTCGCCGATGCCGTCGCCGTTGGAGTCGGCAAAGCTACGGACGAAGACCTGGTACATGACCGCGTCCTTCGCCCAGGCGGGCGACTGGACGGCGGGCAGATTGGCCGTAGGGTAGGGGGTGGGCGTGATGCGGCGGGGGACGCTGGTGAGCGCGACAGTCAAGGTAGTGGTAGGCATAGCGCTCGCAGTCAGCGACGGGGGCGTCGCGAGCGTCGACACAGCGCGGCCGTCGGCGAGCGATGGCGTGACTGGCGTGGTGACGACTGCCACGATCGGCCGAGGCGCCGGTTCCTCGGCCGGTTCCTCGGCCGGTTCCTCGGCCGGCCGGCAGCCCACGGCCATCATTAGCAGCACGAGCAGCGCCAGCCCCACGCGCATTGCAGCCTCCCTGGGCAGTGATTGGAGGGATTGTAGCTCGCTTTTGCCTTCCCCGCCAACGGGCGGTATAATCGCCCATGGCCACACGTAGTCTGCGGCGAGGGAGGCAGAGGCCTCGCCCGCCCGCCACAGGGAGAGTGTATGGAGCACAAGATTCGCGTCCTGGTCGCCAAGCCCGGCCTCGACGGCCACGATCGGGGGGCCAAGGTTGTCGCCCGCGCGTTGCGCGACGCGGGCATGGAAGTCATCTACACTGGTATCCGCCAGACGCCGGAAATGATCGTGGAAGCCGCGCTGCAAGAGGACGTGGACGTGGTCGGCCTGTCCATCCTATCGGGCGCGCATATGGCTCTCTTCCCGCGCATCATGGAACTCCTACACGAGAACGGCATGGACGATGTGCTCGTCGTCGCGGGCGGCATCATCCCCGATGAGGACATCCCCATGCTCAACGACCTGGGCATCACAGGCGTCTTCGGCCCCGGCACGTCTACCCAGGATATCGCCACCTTCATCAACGGGAACGTGAGGCGCCAACTGCCGGCGTGATGGCAAGGGACGCCAGGGCGGCAGCCAGGTCTTCGTCGCTGATCAGGTCGGCAACGTGCTGGCTACGGTGGGCGTATTCGACCGTACCGTTACTGTCGATGATGAACGCGCCCGATAGCTGGCTCGCGCTCTGGCCGCGCGGGGGCGGCTGGTTCAAGTTACCCTTGAGGGCCTCGCGGGTGAAGGCCAGCCACGTGGAGGGGCGCGCCGCGCTCTGGGCGATGACGTTGGGGTTGGCTAGCAGCCCGTAGGCCGTGTAGGCGGCGCGCTCCGGGTCGGACAGGCAGGTGAAGGGGACGTTCTGGGTGCGGCAGAACTTACCGGTCGCTTCTGGCTGGCCGAGGGTCACAGCGGCCACGTCCAGGCCCGCCGCCTGGATGTCGGGATAAGCTCGACGCAACTGCGCGAGGAACGCCTTGCACATCGCTCAGCCGAAGTGGCGCAGGAAGGCCAGCACGATGGGCTGGTCGCGCCAATAGTCGGCGAGGAAGACGGCTTTCCCCTCAGTATCGAACACGGTGACGTTAGGGGCGAGGTCGCCAACCTTGGGGCCGGACATGGGGCAAACTCCGGGACGTAGTATCTGCCCAGAGTTTAGGCGCGGCCTGGTTGTCGCGCAAGTTTGGAACAACAGACCTGACAGGTTTTGGAAACCTGTCAGGTCTGTCTTTGCCGATACAGGCTGCAACGCTACTTCGTGTTCACCTTGAGCGCGTCACCGCCCTTCTGGACCACGCTCGCCTTCTCGATGGTGATGGTTGGGGCGCGCTTGGCGTCGGGGCCGGGCAGATAGCGGAACGGGATACGATAGACAACACCGCTACCGGACGCGGCCGGCGCCGGGTTGACCAGCGTCGCGGCGAGGCGTGCCGTGCCGCTCTTGCCATCCACCACGTTGCGGGCCACGTGAGCGCCGTCGAGGAACTTGCCGACCTCGCCACTGCTGCCCACCGGCGCGAGTTGTAGCGCGTCGAAGCTCAGCGCCAGGTCCACGCCATACACGTCGCTGCCCTGGACGGTGACCTCGGCCCAGACGATGCCGCCGGGCTTGCCCTTGCCCACACCGCGCAGGGCTACCGAGACACCGGCCGACGTGGCGGCTGCCGCGCTCTTGGCGCTGGTCGTGCCCCACATGGTGGGAGCCTTCGCGCCGTAGTTACTGGCCGCCAAAACCAGGTCGAGAATATCGATCGCGCCGTCGCCGTTGATGTCGCCGCGCGGATCGCCCAGCGGGTTCGTATCATAGTTGGCGGCGACGATGACCAGATCGAACAGGTCGATGCTGCCGTCATTATTGGTATCGCCCGCCACCAGCTCGGTGTTGGCGTTGTCCACCACGGGTGCATCGATGGGCTTCTCGGCGCGCAGATAGCCAGCGTGCTCGGCCGTGAGCCTGGCGGCCTTCGGCTCGTCGGGGGCCAGTTCGCACTGGAAGTCGCCCGTCGGGCCGGTCTCCGCGCACGGCAGCTGGTCAATGCCCACCAGGGTGTTGTCAAAGCTGCGCTGGCCCTGGAGCGTCACCTGGCCAGACACCTGGCCCGCCGACGCGGCCGGGCCGAACCAGCACGCCTCCACCGATACCTCGTCGACGAACATCCAGGTGCGCTGACCGTCGCCATTGTTGAAGGCGTTGAAGTAAGGGGCGATGCGCCGACCGCGATACTGGCTCAGGTCGACGGTCATCTGCGCCCACTGGCCGAAATTGGAGCGGGTGCGGAACACCGTCTGGACCACGTTATAGTTGCGGTCGAGGATGAGCGTCTCCTGGAAGTCCTCGGCCATCGTCTTGCCAGGCAGGGCGTCGGGCTTGCCCGCCAGGATACGCGCTGGCTGGTAGTCCTTCCAGTCCTCGCCGATCTTGAGGGCGGGTGGCGCCTGGGTGAAGGGCTTGAACCAGAAAGTCATCCGCGCGCTGTCAGCGTTGGATGGGATGACAATCGACTGGTAGGCCGTGCTAAAGGAGTATACGTCGCGGTTGGGCGGCGGCACACCCAGGCGCATCGACTGGAGGCCCTGGTACGCCTCGGCCGTGGTGTAGTTGCCCCGGAAGGGCGTGATGGGATGCTGCCAGAAGGCATTGGCCTCGAAGCCGCCGTTCAGAATCAACTCGCTACAGCCGGGGGCGGGGGTGGCCGTCGGGGCAGGCGTCGCGGTGGGCGGGATGGGGCCGACGCAGGCGAACATCACCACGTCATCGACGAACATCCAGGTGCGGCGGCCGCCGGTGCCGTTGTTCAGGGCGTTGAAGTAGATGTTGATAGTCTGATTCTTGAAGCGGGTCAGGTCATACTCGACGCGGGTCCACTCGCCAGAGTTGGACAGGCTGCGGAAGACGACGTCCTTGACGCGATAGTTGGCGTCGAGGATGAGGGCCTCCTGCCAGTCGCGGGTGTAGGCCCAGTCGGGCGCGCCGACTTTGCTGGCATCTTCGCGACTGTTAAGGCGGCCTTCGATGACATCGGCCGGGTTGTACCAACTCCAGTCTTCGCCGGCCTTTGCCGCCCAGGGAGCTTCCTCAGTGTAGGGTTTGTACCAGAAGACAAGCTTGGCCTGGGTCACGTTGGCCGGGATACTGAGCTGCTGGTAGGCCGTGCTGTAGGCGTAGGTATCCGGCCTGGGCGGGACGATACCGAGGCGCATCGAGCGCGCCCCCGTGAGGGCCTGGTCGGTGGTGTAGTTGCCCGTGGCGGGGGTGGTGGGGTGAATCCACGCCGCGTTGGTCTCGAAGGAGCCGTTCTGCACCAGGTCAGGGCAGGTGAGTGGGGTCGCTGTCGGCCCCGGAGTCTGCGTGGCGGTGGGGGTGGGGCCGGTCGTGGCCGTGGCCGTGGGGGTGCTGGTCGGCGGGACGGGGATAGTGACGCTGCCGCTGGTCGGGGCAGCGCACAGCAGGTTACCCGGCGTCGTGCCGTTCGCCGCTGCGGCCGAGAAGAAGCTCAGCGCCGATTGCGTGCCCGGTGCGCCGATAGCCCTGAAGCGAACCGTCGCCAGGGTGAAGGTCCCAGTGACCTCACCCGTGGTGCGGACCTCCGCATAGCGAATCTTGCCCAGGGTCTTATCCACGCTGTTGACGGGCGCAATGCCGCCGAAATCGCCCTGGTCGATATGAGCGGCATCCACGCCGCCCGCCGTGATGACCTGCAAGACGGTCGGGTCGTAGCGCAGATCGAAGTCCGCGCCCACCAGGGGCACGCCCGTCGAGCTGAGCTTGACGGCGACGGTAAAGACCTGGCCGGGCTGAGCGATTGTCGTCAGCGGGTCAAGGGACATGACGGCGCAGGTACTCTGGGCGGAGGGAGCCGCGCCGGCGCTCGCCGCCAGGGCGACGAGGAGCATCAGAGCCAGGGCGGGAACCAACCCCCGCAGCCAGACTCGGTATCGGAAATGCTGCATCTGTTCTTGCCTCCTCTCGGCGAGACGGGGGCGCATTGCGGCGGCGAGGCGGTGAACGGCATGCGCCAGGGGGAATCCATTTCTACAACACAAAACGGCCAGCGGAGGCGCATCGTTATTGGTCGTGAAGAATCCTATGAAGATTGTTCACAAATACAGGCCGAGCGATGGCTTCTTTTGGTGGAGACACGGCCTTGGTGCTACAATTCACGGCTGAGTTTCCACATCAAGGAGTGATGCATCATGAAAAAGGTATTTCCGCTACTCCTGACGCTCCTGTTCCTCGCCGCGTGTAGCGGTGCGACGACAGGCGGGCAGGCGGCGGGCAAGGAGGCAGCGGTGGCTAAGGAAGTGACGACGGCGTCGGGCCTGAAGTACATCGACAACGTCGTGGGCAATGGCCCGGTGGCGGAGAAGGGCAAGAAGGTCACCGTTCACTACACGGGAACTCTCAAGGACGGCACGAAGTTCGACTCGTCCCTCGACCGTGGCCAGCCCCTTACCTTCACCCTCGGCGCGGGCCAGGTCATCAAGGGCTGGGATGAGGGTGTGGCGGGCATGAAGGTCGGCGGCAAGCGGCGGCTCATCATCCCTGCCGAGCTGGGCTACGGCGCGCGCGGCGCGGGCGGCGTTATCCCGCCCAACGCCGAGCTAACCTTCGACGTCGAGTTGCTCGGCGTCCAGTAAGGTCTCGCTCTGTCGATAAGAAAGACCCGACAGGTTTCGGAAAACCTGTCGGGTCTGCTTTTATGGGCTAGTGCCCCCGCCGTCTCGCCGCTCGCTGTCGCCCCCAACCTCGCCAGATTCTAGTCTCAGCCTACAGGCCAGAGCAATGGGACACGGACGACCACGGGCGACACACAAGATCGTCGAACCCTACTCCGCCGTGGTCATCCGTGCCCCCTTCACTCTGCCACCGTTGGACTTGCACGGCGAGGCGACGCACCATTAGGGCATCTCTACCTCTGGAGACGCCCATGCCCCCCTCCGACATCGTCTGCCTGACCGCCACCGAGATGGCCGACCGTATCCGCGCCCGCGACCTGTCGGCGCGCGAGGTGATGACCGCCCACCTGGCCCAGATTGAGCGCGTCAACCCGACCGTCAACGCCATCGTCACCCTGCGGCCGGAGCGTGCCCTGGCCGCCGCCCTGGCCGCCGACGAGGCCCAGGCCCACGGCGCGCCCCTCGGCCCGCTGCATGGCCTGCCCATCGCCCACAAGGACCTCGTGCCGACGCGGGGCATCCGCACCACCTTCGGCTCACCCATCTTCGCCGACTTCGTACCTGACGCGGACGCCCTCATCGTCGAGCGCGTCCGGGCTGCTGGCGCCATCACCGTCGGCAAGACCAACACGCCGGAGTTCGGCGCGGGTTCCCAGACCTTCAACCCGGTGTTCGGCGCGACCCTCAACCCCTACGACCTGACCAAGACGTGCGGCGGCAGTAGCGGCGGCGCGGCGGTCGCCCTGGCTTGCGGCATGCTGCCCCTGGCCGACGGCAGCGACATGGGCGGCTCGCTGCGCAACCCCGCCAACTACTGCAACGTCGTCGGCCTGCGCCCGTCGCCGGGCCGTGTACCCCTCTACCCGTCGCTGACGGCCTGGTCGCCCTTGTCGGTGGAAGGCCCCATGGCCCGCACCGTCGCCGACGCCGCCCTGCTCCTGAGCGTCATGGCTGGCCCCGACTCCCGCGACCCGCTGTCCATCGAGACGCCGGGCGTGGCGTTCGCGCAAGGGCTAGACTGCGACTTCAAGGGCGTGCGCCTGGCGTGGAGCCGCGACCTGGGCGGCCTGCCCGTCGACTCGCGCGTCACGCAGGTCATCGACGCCCAGCGCGCGACCTTCACGACCCTCGGCTGCGTCGTCGAGGACGCAGAGCCAGACTTCGACGGCGCGGACGAGGCCTTCAAGACCTTCCGCGCCTGGCAGTTCGAGCTGGCTCGCGGCGAGTTGCTGGACGAGCATCGCGGCCAGATGAAGGATACCGTGGTGTGGAACATCGAAGAGGGGCGGCGCGTGACCGGGCCGCAGTTGGGGCGAGCCGAGCGGCTGCGCGCCGCCCTGTACCGTCGGGTGGCGCGCTTCATGGACGACTACGAGTTCCTGGTCATGCCCGTCAGCCAGGTCCCGCCCTTCGCTGTGACGACGCCGTACATCACCGAGATCAACGGCGTGGCGCTGGACACCTACATCGACTGGATGCGCTCGTGCTACTATGTCAGCATCCTGGGGCTGCCCGCCATCTCGGTCCCGTGCGGCTTCACGGCCGACGGCCTGCCCGTCGGCATGCAGATCGTCGGCCGCTGGCACGCCGACCTGGCCGTCCTGCAACTCGCCCA
>JAHCIE010000379.1 GCA_026129385.1 Anaerolineae bacterium | reverse complement strand
ACAGCATCATGATGACGATGCCCACCAGCGACAGAGCATCGCCAATCACCCGCGTCAGGCCCGCGCCAATGAACTGGTTGATGGTGTTGGTATCGTTGGACAGGCGACTCATCAGGTCGCCAATCTCGTGGGTGTCGAAATAGCCGATGGGCAGCTTCTGCAGGCGGGCGAAGATCTCGCCGCGCATCGTCGCCAGCATCTTCTGGCCGATGACCGACATCTGCAGGAAGCCCGCCACGTTGGAGGCGTAGGACAGGCCATAGGTCACCAGCAGAGCCAGCATCCATAGCGACAGGCCACGCACGTCGCCGGGGATGATGAAGCGGTCCACGGCGACGCCAAGCATCCACGGCTGCAACAGGCGGATGCCGGTCGAGATGAGAATTGCCAGGGTAATCCACAGCAGTTGCGATTTGTAGGGATAGACGTAGGCCACCAGGCGGCGCGCGACGTTCGCGCTATCCTGCGCCTTCTCCTCCTTGACATCCATCCCCATCATGGGGCCACCACGCATCATCTGGCTACCCTCGCTTTCCGGCGCCGGCCGGCGCACCCTCGGCCACGCGGCCGTTCGTCACGGCCACGGCGTCCGACAGGCGGTTGGCCTGCGCGCCGTGGAACTGGGAGTAGTAGATATCCGCATAGACCTCACTGTCCTGCAGCAGGCCCTCGTGAGTCCCTTGCGCCACCAGCCGCCCGTGGTCGAGAACCAGAATGAGGTCGGCGCGGCGAATGGTGCTGATGCGCTGGGCAATCACAAAGCTGGTGCGCCCCTCCATCAGGCGGTCTAGCGCCTGGTGGATACGATGCTCAGTCTCGGCATCGACGCTCGACGTAGAGTCGTCGAGGATAAGGATGCGCGGGTCAAGGAGCAGAGCGCGGGCGATGGCGATGCGCTGCTTCTGGCCGCCACTCAGGCCCACACCGCGCTCGCCCACCACCGTCTCGTAGCCGTTAGGCAGCGCCTCGATGAAGTCCTGGGCGTTGGCCGCCCTCGCCGCCGCGATGACATCCTCCAGGGAAGCGTCGGGGCGGCCGAAGGCGATATTATCGCGCAGGGTGCCGCTGAACAGATTCGTCTCCTGGAGGACGATGCCGATCTGGGAACGCAGGCTCTCGACGGTAACATCCTTGACGTCGTGACCGTCTACGAGAACTGTGCCCTGGCTGGCGTCGTAGAAGCGGGGGATGAGGTTGATAATGCTGGACTTACCCGCCCCCGTCGGTCCCATAATGGCGACCGTCCTACCCGGCTCCACGGCGAAGCTGACATCGGTTAGCGTATCTTGGGTTGAGCCGGCATAGCGGAACGACACGTGGTCGAAAGCAACGCGCCCCTCGATGGGGGGCAGGGCCACCGCGCCCGGCTTGTCGTGCACCTCGATAGGGGCGTCGAGAATCTCGAAGATGCGCTCCGCGCCCGCGCTCGCCTGCGAGATGAGGGCCGACACCATGCCCAGGCCGAAGATGGGAAACAGCAGCATCGCCAGGTAGGTGTTGAAGGCGACCAGCTCGCCGATGTTCATCGTACCCGCAATGGCCTGCAAGCCGCCGTACCACCAGACGATGACCGTGCCGAGACCCGCCATCGTGAACACCAGCGGCAGGTTGAAGGCGAAAGCCCGCGCTGCCTGAACGTTGATGCCATAAAGCGTCTGGTTGGCCGCATCGAAGCGCTGCCACTCGTAGGGCTCGTGAGCAAAGGCCTTGACGACCCGCACGCCCGACAGGTTCTCTTGCAGGATGGTGTTAAGCCCGCCCAGTCGCTCCTGCACCTGCTTGAACAGGGGCTGAACCTGGCCTACGAAGCGAAAGATGACCAGGAAGGTCAGCGGCATCACGGCCAGCGCCGCGATGGCCAGCCGCCAGTTCATCCACAGCAAGATGATAGCGGTGCCGACGAACATGAGCAGCGAGCTGATGAGCTGGATGAGGCCCAGGCCCGTGAACTGCCGCACTAGCTCGATGTCATTCGTGGCGCGGGTCATGAGTTGGCCGGTTTGGGCGTGGTCGTGGTAGCTGAAGCTCAGCCGCTGCAACTTGTCATACAGGGCATTACGCATCTCGAAGGCCGCGCCCTGGCTAGCCGTCTCGCTCCAGTAGCTCTGGGTGAAAGTGAACAGGCCTCGCACGACGGCCACTACCAGGATGGCGAGGGTGAGACCAGCAATGAGGGCCACGTCCTGTTGACCGATGCCCTCGTTGATGATACGCTGGATGAGGAGCGGCGTGACCAGACTAGACGCGGTCACGATGAGGAGGCTGACAAACGCGCCTACCGTGATGTGCCAGTAGGGCTTCAGGTAGGTAAGCGCGCGCCGCAAAGGTTCCATAGGCGACCTCACAGGAGAGTCCGTTAATACTTTGATAGGCTAAATAATAACCCGGTCGAGGGTCACTGTCAACTGGCCACCGGACGCCAGGGCCCTTTCAAACAGGAGTTACATAGGGACCCGGTTTTCGATGGTCCAATGCTGGCGCCAGGGGGCGGCCAAGCCAGCGGCTTGTCCTGGCCGACTTGAGGTATTCTACCCGATAGATTGACTTTGGAAAAACCCTGACGGCGGATTGACAGCCGCCAGACCTGGGTGTATAATGAGCGGTAATCCAATAATCCAGGACTGGGAACAGGAGGAGTAGGCGTCGCCTACCCGATAGAGAAGGAGGGTCACCGGCTGGAAGCCCTCCGCGGGACGAGACGCCGAAGGTCGCCTGGGAGTCGGTGGACTGAAGCGGACGCGCGCCGTGAGTAAGTCCACTCGGGTCAGCCCGTTATCGCTTCGAGCGCTCGGTGACGAGGGCGGCCCAGCTGCCGCGCCACCGGGAAGCAAGGTGGTACCACGTGAGGTTTCAGCCCCTCTCGTCCTTGAGACGAGAGGGCTGTTTGTATTTCGGCGAAGGACAAAGGACCAATTTCAGACGGCCATTGGTCGTTCGTCCCTGGTCCTTGGTCGAGCCAGGAGGCCGTATGACCACTGTGAACGACACGCAACTACCCAAGAACTACGACCCCCACGCCGTGGAGATTCCCCTCTACGACTGGTGGGAGGCGCAGGGCTACTTCAAACCGGAGACGCAGATCGCGCTCGGCCAGTCGAGCGAGGCTGCGCCCACCTTTGTCATTGCCATGCCCCCGCCCAACGTCACCGGCGCGCTCCACATCGGCCACGCCATGACGGCGACGGTCGAAGACTTGATGATTCGTTACCACCGCATGCGGGGCGATCGGACGCTGTGGGTGCCGGGCACCGATCACGCCGGCATCGCCACCCAGGCGGTGGTGGAGCGGCGACTGGCCGAGCAGGGCATCAGCCGCCATGACCTGGGCCGCGAGAAGTTCGTCGAGCGGGTGTGGCAGTGGAAGGATAGCTACCACAAGCGCATCAGCGACCAGCACCGGCGCCTGGGCATCTCCTGCGACTGGAGCCGCGAGCGCTTCACCTTCGATGAAGGCCTGTCGCGGGCGGTGCAGACGGCCTTTGTCCAGCTCTTCAACAAGGGCCTCATCTACCGTGGCACGTACCTGGTGAATTGGTGCCCCCACGACATGTCGGTGATCTCCGACCTGGAAGTGGAGTACGAGCCACGCGAGGGCAAGCTGTGGTACGTGCGCTACCCGCTGCTGCCGGTGGGCGAGAGCCTGGGCGACGCGGCGTGGGGTACGCCCGCCTGGGGCCAGGGCGCGACGGAGTGGATCACCGTGGCGACGACGCGCCCTGAGACCATCCTGGGCGATACGGCGGTGGCGGTTCACCCCGACGACGAGCGCTACCAGCATCTCATCGGCCGCATGGCCCTCCTGCCCGGCGTGAGCCGCCCCATCCCCATCATCGCCGACGACGCGGTGGAGCGCGAGTTTGGCACCGGCGCGGTGAAGGTGACGCCCGGCCACGACCCGAC
>JAHCIE010000378.1 GCA_026129385.1 Anaerolineae bacterium | reverse complement strand
TATAGGCTAGGCATCACTCTTGGCCGGGGCATCAGTGGTCTTTGGGAGGCCGGCCGCGTACATTCGCAACATCTCGCGTTCGTCCGGAGTCAGGGTCGTCTTGAGAGCATGCTCGAGGCGGCCCTTCAGAGCTGCCTCCCAGCACGGCGGGTCGGCGCAGATGTATGCGCCGCGCCCCGCGCGCTTGCCGGTTGGATCGATGACCACGCCTGCCTCCGGCGTGCGAACAACACGCACCATCACGCGCTTGCCCTGGCTTTGGCGACAGCCGACGCATGTCCGCTGTGGCACATGCTTTCGCCGCAGCGGCTGGGGCTTAGGCGTCGGCGTCGGGGTCGTACGCGAAGTCTTCATCGTCATTGGCGAAGTAGTCGACCTCTTCGCTCTCCAGCTCGCCGGCTTGTTCCTCGTCAAGGTCCACGTCTTCCCACTCCGGCCGAGCGCGATTCGACTTGCGCGCCGTGGCCTTGACCAGGCGGCCGGTGCGCTCGTCGCGAATAAGAGTCGCCTTGCCCTTCTTCTTCGTCTTCTTATCCTTAGGACGCGCCTCGCTGCCTTCTTCTTCCTCGTCCTCGACATCAACCGGGGTCGCGGGTACTTCGAAAATGAGCCTGCGCGCCTCGGCGGCCACTGGCGCCGGGGCCGGGGCCGGGGTGACTGTGGGCGTGGGTGGCGTGGGCGGGGCAGGCGTGACCGGGGTGGGTGGGATAACCACGTCTACCCTGGGCGTCTCGATGGTCGGCGTCTCGGTCGTCAAGTCGGCCTCGGCCGCCTCGACCAGCGGCGTCGCGGTCTCGTCGAGGCTCGCGGCCGCCCGCTCCTCTGTCGCCAGCAATTCCGCCAGGTCGAGCAGCTTGCGGGCGTCCTCGACGGCCCGCTGGCGCTCCAACTGACGCATCTCCTCTTCAGCCGCCTGCTGCTCTTCCTGCAACGCCTCCGTCTGGCTCTTGATATCGATGCGCCAGCCGGTTAGCTTGGCGGCCAGGCGGGCGTTTTGCCCCTCCTTGCCAATGGCGAGGGACAGTTGCTTGTCGGGAACGACGACCTTGGCCGTGCGTCCATCCGCGCCTTCCTCCGTCTTGACCGAGAGAACGACCGCCGGGCTGAGGGCGTTGGCGATGAATTGCTCATCGCTGGGACTCCACTCCACAACGTCGATCTTTTCACCGCCCAGCTCGTTGACCAGCGCCTGAATGCGCACGCCGCGCATGCCGACGCACGCGCCGACCGGGTCGATGCCCTCCTGACGGGCAGCGACGGCGACCTTCGAGCGTGAGCCAGCCTCACGGGCGATGGCCTTAATCTCCACCGCGCCGTTGAAGATCTCTGGCACTTCAAGCTCTAGCAGGCGTCGCAGCATGTTGCGATGGGTGCGGGATACGACGATCTCGGGGCCTTTGTTAGTCTTCTTGACCTCGACGACGTACACCTTGAGCCGCTGGCCGCGATAGTAGCGTTCCTTCGGAATCTGCTCCTTGCGCGGCAGTCGCCCTTCGGCCTTGTCGAGTTGGATACTGACGTCGGGGCCGTCCACGCTCTGGACCATACCCTGGATGATGTCGCCTTCGGACTGCGAATACTGGCTGAAGACCTGATCGCGCTCCGCCTCGCGGATACGCTGCAAGATGACCTGCTTGGCCGTCTGTGCCGCGATGCGTCCGAAGTCGTCAGGGGTCACGTCAATGCGGACCACCCCGCCCAGGACGGCCAGGGGGTCCACCGTGCGCGCCTCTTCCAGCGTCATCTGGATGCGGTCGTCGCGTACTTCCTCGACGACTTCCTTCTCGGCAAAGACGCGCGGCTTACCGTCAGCGGTTTCGATGTCGACGGTGATGTGCTGAGCAGCGGCCTCAGGCGTCTTCTTGTACGCCGAGACGAGCGCGGCCTCCAGGGCCTCGCGAATTACCTCGCGGGGCAGATTGCGCTCCGCCGCGAGATGCTTGATGGCGACCGCCAGATCGTTCTTCGATGTGCTAGCCATAGCCAGGACTACGCCCCTCCATCGCGGGCCGAACTGCGGGTGGCGCCCGACAATCCGCTACAACAAGAAAAGTGGGGGCATCCCACTTTTCAACGCACTGCTCAAGGTCGGCTAAATCGGCTGTGAGTATAACATAGGTTACGTCGAAATGCAAACGCCTATGAAGCCAGTGGAGTGCACACGCCCGCCGCCGCCAGGCGAGCAACGCCCGCGCGCAGTTCGGCGGGGGTGTAGAACCAATCTAGCTCGCAGGTGCGTACGGTGTTGGGGGTGAGGTAGGGCGTCAGGGCGGCGAAGTGAACGTCGCCCTGGCCCGGCAGTAGATGATCGCGCAGGTCGAGACAGTCGTGGAGGTGTAGGCCGATCAGTCGATCGCCGTGGTGGGCGAGCCAGTCGCGCAGGCTGGGGCGGCCCAGACGAGCGGTGACTGCTACGTGGCCGGTGTCCAGCCACATTCCCGCCACTTCGGGTGGGAGCGCGTCGAGCAGAATAGCCATATCATCCAGGTCGGGAATCTCGCGGGCAAACTCCCGGGTTTCCAGGCCTAGTTGCACACCGAGGCGGGCTGCGTCGTCGGCCAGTCGCAGCAGGCTATCGAGGGCGGCGGCCAGATAGGGCTCGCGCCAGCGGGCGCGACCCGCCTCGAAGCGGGCGACAGCGGCGGCGTACTCGGGCTTGGTCTGCTGGCGGGCGAGGGTGCGGCTGCGTAGCTCGTCTTCCAGGCATTCTAGCTCTGGGATATCGCCGATGTGGAAGACGACAGCCGACGCGCCGTAGCGGGCGGCGGTGTCGAGGCTGCCACGAGCGTGAGCCACTGCCAGCCATCGCCGCTCGGGGTCAGGGTCCGATAGGTGCGGTACGTGGGTGGCGGGCCGGGGGACGGGGTGATGCACGGCGGCCACGTCCCACTCGCCGGATACGAAGCCGTCAAAGGCGGCGGCAGGCAAGATGTGGCTCAACTCGAAGCGACGAAAGCCGATGTCCCACGCAGCTCGAGCGAAGTCTACGACGCGGTCGTAGCGGGTCTGGAGCCACATGGTCGATAATGCGGGGGCGGGGGGCATAGGAGTCTCTCAGCGGCGGAGAAGGCCCGTCAGGTATAGCGTCAGCACCAGGAAGCCGACGACGATGCGATAGATGCCAAACGGAGCCAGGGTATTGGTCGATACGTAGCGTAGGAACCAGCGCACGATGATCAGGGCCGTGATGAAGGTCGAGATGAAGCCCGCTGCCAGGAGTATCCAGTCCGAGCTTTGCAGGCTCGACGCGCTCTTGGCGAGGGCATACAGGGTGGCCGAGCCGAGGGTGGGGATGGCCAGGAAGAAGGAGAACTCGACGGCGGTGCGGCGGTCGAGGCCGGTGACGAGACCGCCCAGGATGGTGGCCGCCGAGCGCGATACACCGGGAAACAGCGACAGGGCTTGCGCCGCGCCTATGAGGGCGCTCTGCCGCGTTGTGACCTCCTCGGTGGCGTGGGTGTTGCCCTTGCGGTCGTTACGGTCGATCATGAGGATGAGGATACCGCCGAGGACCATGGCGAAGGCGACGGGCACTGGCCCAAACAGGTACTTCTCAATAGCGCCGTGGATCAGGATGCCGAGGATCGCCGCCGGTAGAAACGCGATGAGCAGCGCCAGCCCGAAGCGCTGCGCGCCCCGGTCGGACGGCAGCCGCCGCAGCAAGTCGAGAATCTTGGCGCGGTACAGCCAGACGATGGCGAGGATGGCCCCCAACTGGATGAAGATGTCGAAGGTAACCTCCACACTTGGCGGTAGCGGGAAGAAGCGGTTAGCGATAATCAGATGACCGGTCGACGAGATAGGTAGGAACTCAGTAATGCCTTCGATGATGCCAAGTAGAATGGCGTTGATGAGGTCCAAGATGGCTCCTGATGTGCAGCGTGATGCGTGAAACGTGAA
>JAHCIE010000377.1 GCA_026129385.1 Anaerolineae bacterium | reverse complement strand
TCGCGCGCGAGGCAGGCGCTGCTCGACGCATAGTACACGCTGGCGTAGTGCGCCTTGCCTGTACTCAGATGAATGCAGCCGTCCGTCGCCCACAGATGTCGTAGAAAACGAGCGATTCCGTCAATCGGCTGCCGGAATACGATCTCAGGGACGTACTTTTCGTAGGACCGTAGCCCGAATGCCCCGAGGTTTTTCAGCCATGTCGCGACCGGATTACCAATGCCGTAGCTGAGATGTTCGCCGGCGGCCAGGTAGACCTGATACCAGGATCGCTCCTGGCAAATCCTCGGCGTCACCGCGTCCCCGAAGACTTGCGTTGCCAATTGCGCCACTGTCTCGGCAAGCGCGTATTCCCGTGTCGTGTACTGGATGGCATGGCGGGGCAAGGTGCAGCCGTCGCCGATCAGGTGGCCGAGGAGCGCCAATTCGGCATCTCTCATGCTCGGTTCAGTCGGGCCTGGCAGTCTACGTGGCAGCGCGAGGCGCTGACCAACCGCAAGCTCGTCCAGCCGCCGCCAGCCCTCGATGGTCAGGAACGGGTGGTTAGCCGTGGCGCGTATCTCGCGCCCTAGCCGGGTCGTCAGCTTGAAGACGGGTTTGCGGCCTGTGCAAAAGGCATGGCTGACAGGTCGTGGCTCCAGACGCCACGTGTCGGTGTTCAGGGCAAGCACGCGGAAATCACGCTGGCCGACAAGCTGTTCGATGGGCTGAGAGGTGCCTTCGTCAGGCAGGTAAATCAGAGTGTCCCCCGTCAGGCAGCCCGACTCACGCAGGTCCGACAGCATGGGCCGCCGGTCGTGGCGGCTCTCCACGGCGCGCGACAATTGGGAGGCCGCGATGACCGGCACATTCAGCTCGCGGGCCAATTCCTTCAGCGCGCGCGAGATGCCAGAGATCTCCTGGACCCGATTCTCCATACGACCGCCGCCGTGCATCAATTGCAGGTAGTCCACCACAATGAGACCCAGGGGCCGCTCCGCGTGCAACCGCCGCGCCTTCGTGCGCATCTCCAGGGCTGTGATGCCCGGCGTATCGTCAATGTAGATAGGAGCCTGCTCCAGCCGCCCCATCGCCTTCGTCACCGCACTCATCTCGTCGTCGCGGATGAGGCCGGTGCGCAGGCGGTGCTGGTCGATACCGGTCTCCCCCGACAGCAGGCGCTGCACCAGCTGCTCCGCCGCCATCTCCAGGCTGAAGATAGCCACCGAGTCGCCGCTCATCGCCGCGCTGTGGGCGAAGCTGAGTAGCAGGCCCGTCTTACCCATCCCCGGCCGTGCCGCCACGATGATCAGGTCCGAGCGTTGGAAGCCGCCCAGTAGCTTGTTCAGGTCGGCAAAGCCGGTCGGAACGCCACTCACCTGGCCGCGATGGTCTTGCAAATACTCGAGCTTATCGAAATACTCGTTCAACACCTGGCTGATAGGGGTCAGGTCACGGGTCAGGCTGCGCTGCGAGACGGCGAAGATGATCTGCTCCGCCTTGTCCAGGGTAACCTCAACCTCATCGCTCTCATCGTAGGCGATGGTAGCGATATCGCTGGCCGCCGCGATCAGGCGGCGACGTGTCGCGGCGCGCTCCACGATGCGCGCGTAATGCTCGATGTGAATCGAAGTCGGGACCGCATTGAGCAGGGAGGCGAGGAAGCTTGGCCCGCCCACATCGTCCAGGCGACCGTCGCGCTCCAGCTCGGCCCGCACAGTGAGGAAGTCGATGGGTTCGCGCCGCTCGTACAGCGCCATCGCCGCCTCGTACACCCAACGATTCTTCTCGCGGTAGAAGTCGTCATAACGCAGGAAAGAGGCGATGCGGATGATAGCCTGGGAATCCAGCAGCAACGAGCCGAGGACAGCTTCTTCAGCCTCGACGTTGAAGGGAACGATCCGATCGGCGGGTACGCTCATGGCTTCGGGCATCCGTCCCTGGTCGGCGACCAGAACTCTTGTTCCATTATAAGGCAAGGCGCGAGGGGAGTCAATCAAACAAAACAGCCGGCGGCGAGGGCGCCGCCGGCCTTGCGTCCACGAGAACCTGGGTCACTTACCGCTTGCGCGGCGGATCTTCCTCGCCGCCCAGATCGTCCAGGTCCAGGGTTTCCAGGAAATCGCGGAAGACGCCCAGGTCCTGCCCCTCTTCAGGGCCACGTGGCGCGGCGGGGGCCGCCGGCTCCTCGTCACTGGGCGAGATGCCCACGCGGTCCATGATGCTGTCGGCAACGAAGATAGGCGACTCGGCGCGAATCGCCAGGGCGATAGAGTCGGAGGGACGGGCATCGACCTCGATGCGGCGACCGTCCTGGTCCAGCACCAGGGTAGCGTAGTACGTGTCGTCGCGCAGGTCGTGAATGTAGACATGGTCCAATGTCGCGCCCAGGTCCTCGACCACCGACCTGAGCAGGTCGTGAGTCATGGGGCGCGGGACGTCGTGGCCCTGGAGCTTGAGGGTGATGGCATCCGCCTCAGCGTGCCCAATCCAGATGACAAGCTGGCGCTCCCCGCCCCGCTCCTTGAGCACGACGATGCGCTGCTGACTCATCAGGCTGACACGGATGCTATCGACAGTGACCTCAATCATCCCAGACTCCTTTCCAACACATGCCGACCGCAACCTGGCGAGATTATAGCATAGTCCAACGGACGGCACAAGCAGGCGCGATATTTGCAGGCGGCGTGGGGCCTGGCTATAATCACACCTTCAGTGAGTCTTCCGCTAGAGGATGTTGGATTATGCCTTCGTTTGACTTCGACTTTCAAGGACTCTTCGAGCGCGTCAGCTCGTTCTTACAGGTGGCGGCCCTCGCCCTGGGCGCGCTGTTCGCGGCCTTTTGGGTGGCGATGATCGTATGGGCCTATCGCGACATTCGCGCCCGCTCCCGCGACATCTTCGCTCAGATCCTGGCGGTGCTGCTAGTCGCCCTCATCCCGGTCATTGGGCTGTTGCTATACCTGCTCATGCGCCCCAAGGATACCCTCGCCGAGGCCTATGACCGCGCCCTGGAAGAGGAAGCCCTGCTCCAAAGCCTGGAAGACCGCGCCAACTGCCCCAAGTGCCACACCCGGGTCGAGAAAGACTTCATCCTGTGCCCCGTATGCTATACGGGCCTCAAGAAGCCGTGCGTCGAATGCGGTCGCCTGCTGGCGCTAGAGTGGGACGTGTGCCCCTACTGCGGCCACGCCTCGCAGCCCGCGCCAGCCCAGCCCACGCAGCCGGTGGCCGCCCCGGCCCCGGTGCCTGTGACGGTCGGAGTAACCCCCTCGCCGCCGCCGACGGCGTAACCCCCGACCAGTTACCAACCTGCCCCTGACCGATACCGCCCTCCCCACCCCCGGGGAGGGCCTTGCGTGGACCGCACCCACCGCCGCATGCCGTCAGGGCGACATGCCTCACTCCTCGTCCACCGTTTGTACCCACAGCGAGTTGGTCTGACCGGGCACGCCGAGGGGCAGCCCGCCCGTCATCACCACCATATCGCCCGGATGGATGCAGCCCTCGGCTCGCCCCGCGGCGATGGCCGAGTGAATCAACTGCTCCTGGTTCTGCGCGGCGGGAATAATGAGGGGCCGCACCCCCCACACCAGGGCCAGACGGCTGGCGATGGCCGGGTCGAAGGTCGTGCCGATGATGGGCGTCTCTGGCCGCCAGCGCGCCACCGCCTGGGCCGTAGCGCCGGTCGCCGTCGCAGCGAAAATGGCCCGCGCATGCAGCTCCCAGGCCACCTCCACCGTCGCCTGCGAGATAGCGTCGGTAATAGAATTGGCGCCGGCACGGGCCACCGCGTGGATATTACCCTCGAAGTCGATGGTCCTCTCCGTAGCCTCCGCGATATCGGCCATTGTCTCGATGCACGCCACAGGGAACGCGCCAATGGCCGTCTCGCCTGACAGCATCACGGCGTCGGTTCCATCCAG
>JAHCIE010000376.1 GCA_026129385.1 Anaerolineae bacterium | reverse complement strand
GAGGCGCTGGCCGCGCTGAGTCCCGACGCCCTGGCCGTGGCGTGCTTTCCGCGCCTGTTGCCGGCCGACCTCCTGGCCGTCCCGCGCCTGGGCGGCTACAATGTCCACCCCTCATTGCTGCCCGCCTATCGCGGCCCCGAGCCGCTGTTCTGGGTGTTCCACGATGGCCTGGAACGCGCGGGGGTGACGGTTCACCACATGGATGCGGGCGCGGACACGGGCGACATTGCTGCTCAGCAAAGCGTAACATTGCCCGACGGCATTGGCTACAGTGACGCTCAACGCGGCTTGGCGGACGTGGGCGGGCGGCTGCTCGTTCAGGTTCTGGCCGATGCCCAGGCCGGCCGCCTGACCTCTCAGCCCCAACCAGCGGGGCCAGGTCCGACCGCGCCCATGCCCACCGTCGATGATTTCCGTATCGACGCCGGGTGGACGGTGCGCCGCGCCTTCAACTTCATGCGCGGGTTGACCGAGTGGGGCCAGCCCTTCATCGTCGAGACCGCTGACGGCGATGTCGCAGTCGCGGATGTGGTCGCCGATAGCGCGGCGGACGCGCCCACGGTAATGGTGGCCCTTGCCGACGGACGACTGAGAGTGCGCCTGGCGCAGCCGGTCTAGGAATTATCCGCCGACGCCGGAAGGCTGTCAAACAGAGAGGGTCGTGGGGGCCAATTTGTAGATTCCACGCAATCGCCTATAATGGTCGTTACGTGGCTGGCGACAACGAGGCAATGCTGCTCTGGCTGCCTCCCGTACCCTGAACCCAGGTTCCTCCATGCGCTTTGTCCCCCCTCGCCGCTGGCTCGTTGGTAGCGGCGTCGCGCTGGCCGTGCTCTACTTCCTGTTCCATCTCTGGCTGCGCGTCAGCCTGGGGTTCGCCTACGACTTTGCCATCAACTGGACGGGCGCGGTCGCCCAGAACGAGGGAATTTCCCTCTACGATCACGCCACGCTCCACGAGTTGGGCCTGCGATTGATCGGTCCGCCGATGGCGGACACCTTTCGCGAGACCTATAATAGCTACATCGGCCCGCCAACGACCGCGCTCATGTACCGACCGTTCGCCGGCCTGTCGTTCGGCGTGGGGTTGTCGGCCTACCGGCTGCTATCCTGCGCCGCCTTCCTCCTGGCGATTCTCCTGACTGGCCTTGCCCTGCCCCGGCCCAGCCGCCGCCTGGCCTGGCTGGTGGGGCTGGTGATACTGCTAGTGTCGGAAGCGAGCGTGGCGTCGCTGCAATTGGGGCAGGTGGATGCCTGGATTGCCCTGGCCCTGGCGACGAGCGTGTTTCTCGCCAGCCGCCGCCACGAGGGCGCGGCGGGCATCGGCATTGGCCTGGCCGCGCTGCTGAAGGTCAGCCCGGCCCTGATCATCGTGTACTGCCTGTTGCGCGGCAAGTACCGCATGGCCGCCACGGCGGTCGCCACGGCGGCCGGTCTGCTGGTGATTGCCACACTGGCCGGGCCGCCGGATGACCTGTGGCGGTTTGTCACGGTCGTCGCACCGTCCCTGTCGGCCGCCTCCCTGCACATCCAGAATCAGTCCGTCGCGGCGTGGCTGGCGCGGCTGGCCGTACCTGAGACCAACCTGACCCTATTCTCGGCCGGGCTGGGAGCCTTCGTGTGGCTGAGCGTGCCCATCGCGGCCGGCCTCCTGGGTAGCGCGTGGAACCGCTGGCGGCAGAGCGCGTTCATCAGCCTCGAGTTGGGCCTCCTCATTGTGGTCTCGCTGCTGGTAGGCCCCTTAACCTGGGCGCACTACGCTTCGTGGGCGCTGGTGAGCGTCGTACTCCTGGCCGACCGACGGCTGTGGGATGACTGGCCGCCGCCCCAGCGCACCCTTCTCCTGCTGGCTTTCGTGCTGAGCATCACGCTCCTGGCGTTGCCCACCCTCTACTTTGGCCCGGCCCTCATCGACGGCTCGTGGTGGCTGCGGCTCGCGACGGGCCTCAAGACGACGGCCCTCCTGCTGCTGCTTGCCGTCGGCTTTGCCCTCGACTCGCGCGCGTCAAAGCCAGTCGCACCCCTCACACAGCAAGTCGCCAGTTCCTGACCGGGCGGTGGGGCTGGTGGCCTGTTGGCTTCGCCCTACCCACGCGCGAACGGGGCTGTCCTGCACAGGACAGCCCCGCGTCGTTGTGGTAGCCGTGTTACGGCTGGGGGCGCTTGACGACGAACGGCAGGAACAGCTTGTTGGGCTGCGCATCGGGCAAGACCGTCATGCTCAGCGGGAAGGCCAGGCGCGGCTGCCCCATCGCGTTGGTATCGATGGTGAGCTTGCCGCGATACTGGGGCGGGTTCGGCCCGTTGACGGCAGCTTCGGGGGCGAAGCGGCTGTTCAGGGTCAGGTCCACCTGCCAGCTCACGCCGCCCTGGACGTCGGGGCACGACGCGCGGCCATCGGCGACGATGGGCGGGATGGCGCTGGCCTTCCCGTCGATGGGAGGTGGGGCCTTGGCGCACACGGTCTGGAACCAGCCCGGTCGCCGCCACGTGTCATCCAGGATGCCGAGGGCGTTGTTGACCAGGCGGTTCATCTGGCCGCCCCACGCGCCGTTCTCGAAGGAGGCGTTGATGGCGATGACCTGCGCCCCGACGCCCGGCTGGAAGCTGCGTGAGGCGACCAGGGCTTCCCCATCGGACCACTTGGCGCGCAGTTCCGCGTCAGGATGCGGCTCCGCGTCGTAGTGGGCGGTGGTCGTCAGGGCCGCTACACCAGTCGCGAGGGGGTCACTGGGATCGACGAAGCCGCCGAGGGCAGCCGCCCCCTTGGGCGTGCCGTTGGTCAGCAGGGGCGAGTACTTCTCGTCCACCCAACGGCCCTTCAGGCCGCTGGCATCGGCCAGCAGGGCGTTGCCGCCCAGCAGGACCGTGCCGCCGCGATCCACAAAGTCGGCCAACATGTCGCCCACCCGGTCAGGCTCGCCGAAGGGCACGTTGTTCCATACGACGGCCACGTCGTTGTCGAGCAGGTCATCGAGCTTGATGGTCCCGCTCGTGAAGCAGTTGGCGAGGCCCGCTGCCGTCACCTCACACAGGCGGCTGACGACGCGGCTGGGGGTGAGTGGCCCCGCGGCGACCGCGTCGGCCTTCTGCGGCTCGGGCAGGTCGCCCACGTTGTAGGGGGCAAGCAGGGTGGGTACGCCGCCGACGCCGTCGGTGACGAGCCACAGGTGGGTTGGGCCGTTGTTCAGTTCGACGCGCAGGCCGCCGACCAACGGGTTTCGAATCTCGAAGCTGCTCTGGTGAATCTCACCATAGCGCAGCGTCACGTCCTGGTCGGCGGCCGTCGTCCGGAGGGCAACGGGCGCGCAGTCCCAGGCCAGGGCGCGGCGTAGCATATCCTGGAAGGCAGCGGGGGGCAGGCCCTCCAGCCCGAAGCTGAAGAAGGCGGTGCAGCCCTGGCCGAAGCCGTGGGTGATGCCGGTCACGCGGTTCTGCTCGTCGACGATGTTGGGGGCCGCGTCGCGGCGCGGGTCGACGACGTCGGCGCGGTTGGGGTAGGGCGGGCCGTAGGCGAAGGTGCCGAAGTTGTGGCCCAGGGGCGAGGCGCGCAGGCCGCGCATCGTGGTCCCGTTCTTGTCGTTGCCGAAGCCATCGATACCCAGCACCGCCTTGCCGAAGTCGGTCAGGCCCGACTGGCTCAGGTAGTCCTGGCTGCTGAGCAGGAAGATGCTTCCCTTGCGCATCTCTAGATACTTGGCGATGGCCTCCTCAGACTCGGGCGTCATGGAGCGATGTTCGCCAACCTGCTTGCGCGTGCCGGTCAGCCAGATGACATGCTCGTACTGAGCCAGCGCGGCCCCGCTGGGCGTGCCGTCCAGTTCGGTGTTCCATACCCTGTACTGCGCGCCGATAGCATCCAGGGCGGCCATGTACATGTCGCGCACCGGGTAGAGGTCGCCACCCTGCT
>JAHCIE010000375.1 GCA_026129385.1 Anaerolineae bacterium | reverse complement strand
AACGCTTGAACTGGCTTAGGCTCGTCCAGAGACCTGACAGGTTTGGGAAAACCTGCCAGGTCTGGCGTAACCAGGTCCCCGCTAGCGAGGCTCGATGACCAGGCGGAGCGCGGTGCGCTCCTGCTCGCCGATTTGGACCTCGGCGAACGACGGGATGCAGATGGCATCGATGCCGTCCTCGGCCAGGTAGTTGCGCGCGATGGCGACGGCCTTGATGGCCTGGTTGACCGCGCCCGCGCCTATCGCCTGCACTTCGGCGCGGCGCTGCTCGCGAATCACCCCCGCAATCGCGCCGGCGACGGCGGTAGTACGTGACGTGCCAGACACTTTGATAACGTTGCTGGCCATGATGATAGTGGTACCTCCTGGTGGGTGTCGGCCCGCCCGTCTGCGGAACGTTGTGGTCCCGTGCTTAACGAGCGATGTCAGTAGCTCGCATCTCTCGAATCACCGTCACCTTGATCTGGCCTGGATATTCCAACGACTCCTCGATCTTCTTAGCAATGTCGTGCGACATCTGGATGATGGCCAGGTCGTCGACTTCGTCGGGCTTCACGATGATGCGAATTTCGCGCCCCGCCTGAATCGCGTACGACTCAGACACACCGCTAAAGCCACCCGCGACGGTTTCCAGGGCCTTGATGCGCTTCATGTACAGTTCGAGCGTCTCGCGGCGCGCGCCGGGGCGCGCACCGGATATGGCGTCGGCCGCCTCGATCAGCACCGCTTCGACGGACAACTGCTCTTCCTCATGGTGATGCGATGCGATGGCGTTGACCACCTTCGGCGGCAGGCCATAACGCTTGGCGATTTCCGCCCCGATCAGGGCGTGCGGCCCTTCGACTTCGTGGCTGACTGACTTGCCCAAATCGTGCAAGAGGGCAGCGGCGCGCGCCGCTTCCACATCGGCATGCAACTCGGAGGCCATCATTGCAGCGATGTGCGCCGTCTCGACGGAGTGGGCAAGGACGTTCTGTCCATAGCTGGTGCGGTACTTCATCCGTCCCAGCAGCTTGATGATCTCCGGATGGAGGCCCGGCACGCCCGCATCGTAGGCAGCCTGTTCCCCGGCCTCGCGCATCACCTGCTCCAACTCTTCTTCCGTCTTGCGTACAACCTTCTCGATGCGAGCGGGGTGAATCCGCCCGTCGTGGATAAGCTTGAGGAGTGACAAGCGCGCCACCTCACGCCGAACCGGATCGAAACACGACAACAAGACCGCGTCGGGCGTGTCGTCGACAATGATGTCCACACCCGTGATCTGTTCGATGGCGCGAATGTTGCGGCCCTGACGGCCGATGATACGTCCCTTCATCTCCTCGCTAGGGAGAGGGACCGTCGAGACGACCACATCTGAGACCTGATCTGTTGCACAGCGCTGAATCGCCATGCTAACGATCTCGCGGGCGCGGCGGTCGCCCTCTTCGCGGGCTTCCCCCTCGACCTCGCGGATGATACGCGCCATGTCCTGGCGCGCAGCTTCCTCCACCTGACGCAGGACAAGGCCCCGCGCCTCTTCCTGACTCATGTTGGCAACCCGTTGCAGCTCAGCCATGCGTTGTGTCTGCATCTGCTCTGCATCCTGCTCCATCTTCAGCACCCGCTTCTCGCGCTGATCCAGGTTGCGCGAACGGCTCTCCAACTGGTCGAAGCGCCGGTCAAGTTTCTCGCGTCGCTGGTTGAGCTGCTGATCCTGGGCCTGCAACTCGCGGCGTTGCTGCTTCTGCTCGGTCTCTACCTGCTCGCGCAGGCGCAATGCTTCATCCTTGGCGTGGAGAACCGTCTCACGAGCCTGGGCATCAGCATCCGCCAACAGGCGTTCTGCCTCTACTTGGGCTGACTGGAGTGTCTGCCTATCCTGGGCTTCCTTTAATGCAAATCCTTGTGTCTTCCCGCGCGACAGGCCAAAGTACCAGCCGGCGAACACCCCAAGTGCAAGCCCCAGGAGAAGCGCAATGATCGTCGGCGCCCATCCCATGCGCCACCTCCTTTCTGTTGGTAAGGTTCAACTTCAAGAGTTCTTGGTCAGATCAGCTGCCCCGGCGGTCTGCCGTGGGCAGAGGGTTGAGTTGAACCACCGGTCACCCCAACCCCTTGCCCGCGCCACCCGATAACAATGAGACCCGAACGGCCGCCGAGACCTCCAGGGGCGGCCCACCCCATTAGGTCATTCCCCCTCATCCTCCATCGCCAGCCGCTCCCCCGTCGTCTCGGCCCACACCTGGGCCACGACCCCCCGCGCCACGCCGTAGCTGAAACCACGCCGCAACAGGAAGTCGGTCAGCTTCTTGCGGAACTCGGCCGCCTCCAGCCCGGCCAGCCGTTGAGCGCGGGATCGCCCCGCCTCTAGCGCCTGGCCGGTCTCGTCCAGGTCGGTCAGAGCTTCGTCGACCACGTCGCGAGCGATGCCCTTCTGCCACAACTCCTGGCGCAGAGCGCGCTCACCGCGCGGGCTGGTGGCCTGACGGTTGCGTACCCACAGGCTGGCGAAGGCCGCATCATCCACCAGGCCGACGCGCCGCAGGCGAGCCACAATCTCCTCCGCCACATCCTCGTCGACGTCCTTACGCCGTAGATACGTGCGTATCTCGCGCTCGGACCGCGCCCGGTAGCTAAGGTAGTTCAGCGCGCGCTCGTAAGCCTTTTCGACGCCGTCTTGCTCGCGCAAGGCGGCAATCTCCGCGTCGCTAAGACGCTGTCCCTTGCGGAGCGCGGCAGCCAGCAGCAGTGACAACCCGAAGGCAAACTCGTCATCCAGATAGACGCTGACCCGCTCCTTATTGCGTTTCTGCACCTCAAGCCGCGTGATCGTGCCGGCCATAGAACCTCAAAAAAGCAAGGCCGGGCTGTGGTGTCAACCACAGCCCGGCGCGCGCACCCCCGGCGCGACCCGGGGCAAGCCCGCGCGTCACGCTCGTGTCAATATGCCTGACCCCCTGGCGGCTGAATCGCCTTCCAGCCGCAGCCTGTCAAGAAGCTCCGCGGCGGCCCCGCGTCAAGTCCTTCTCTAGTCTGCCCTTACGCGCTACAACACTTACCGCCAGTTCCTACGGGTGTAGGGTCGATGACAACTCACATCTCGGCCGCGCTGGCCGTGTCGTCTCGTCTCGCGGTGCGCCCATCGGGTAGCGATGGCTCCCCAGGCAGGAGCAGTCGGGGTGGGCGTGCGACAAAGCTATTGGTCAACCCTGCTCAGCATGCTCATCGGTGGCGACCAGGCTAGGCTGCGCGTAGGCTGCCGCGCTGCCGCCGTTCTCCGCCACCGGCTCAGGCACGGCGGCCTCCTCGACCACCGCCTTGGCGGGCACAGCCCCCTTCTTTCCCTTGCGGGCGGGCGTGCCCGACTCGTCGCCATTGGGTACAGCGCGCACGGTGGATGTCGCACCCTTCAGCGGCAGCCCCGCGCGCTCGCGGATAAGATTCTCGATCTCCGCCGTCAACAGCGGGTTCCCTTGCAGGAACGCCTTGGCATTCTCGCGGCCCTGGCCCAGGCGCGTGTCGCCATAGGCGAAGAACGCGCCGCGCTTATCGACGAGGCCCAGCTCGGTCGCCATGTCCAGAATCTCGCCCTCGCGGGAGATGCCCTGATTGAACATGATGTCGAACTCGGCCGTCTTGAACGGCGGCGCGACCTTGTTCTTCTTGACGGTAACCTTGGTGCGGCCACCGACGACATCGCCGCCGGACTTGATGGACTCAGTGCGGCGAATTTCCAGACGCACCGATGAGTAGAAACGCAGGGCGAGACCGCCGGCCGTGGTCTCCGGGTTGCCAAACATAACGCCGATCTTCTGGCGGATCTGGTTGGTAAAGATGACACAGCAGTTGGAGCGGCTGATGGCGCTGGTCAGCTTGCGCAGCGCCTGCGACATCAGGCGAGCCTGGAGGCCCGGATGGCTGTCGCCCATCTCCCCCTCGATCTCGG